>NZ_JBAEAP010000050.1:0-5010 GCF_056205495.1 Psychrobacillus sp.
ATCAGCCATTCCCCACACATAATTCTCTTTATCTACTATTAAACTAGTAATCATACTTGAACTAAATGGTAGGTGAATATATTTTTTTGCCTCTGGATTAAAACGATCAAAATAGAACAGTCTTGCTCCTCTAGGATTTACTTGTTGGTTGGCATGGATCGATGTACCACCGAATACTTGAGTTCCTCTGCTTACTAAAGAAACAATGCTTTGGTTATAAATATAATCCTCATAAATCTCTGTTTTTTTAGTAGAAGTGTCATAAAAAACTAATGCCCCTCCACCAACGCTAGTATCAGGTAGAGTACCAAGAATAATCTCTTTTCCTTTATTATAAGGCGCAACTGCTGTAGAACGTTCTTGCCCATGTGAGCTCATTCTAATTACTTCAGCAGGATTTCCAACTCCCCACGGAATCGAACGATCATATACTAATAATCTAGCTAGAGGATAGGCTCCAATATAAAGCTTGTTATTTATCTCAAA
The DNA here is from genome assembly GCF_056205495.1 of Psychrobacillus sp. NCBI lineage: Bacteria > Bacillati > Bacillota > Bacilli > Caryophanales > Bacillaceae > Psychrobacillus > Psychrobacillus sp. The sequence continues at coordinate 487 of NZ_JBAEAP010000050.1, forward strand.
CATAGACTCCACTTGGCTTATGTTACGATATAATTCCTTGTTCCCCGTTGCTACGTTGTATACGCCAAGGCCACCTGACATATAACCATTTGCATAAATATGTTTACCATCTGAGCTAGATGCTAAAGTGTAAAGCTCAACCGGCTGCTCCGGCAAGTTAAAGTTATGATATTGTAACTCTCCTGTTTGTGGATTGTATTCAAAAATTTGACCTAGGTTATCAACCATACCTGATAAAATCCATTCCTTTGGCTCCTCCAAAGTTTCTTCTGAAGGATCATTACCATTAGGATTTTCTTTCATAGGCGGTACTATTATTGGCAAGGCAGGGTTTGGAACGATAATCTCTGTATTTTTTACACCAGATTCTACTTTAGGTGCAGTAACTGCGCCTGGAACAGTATTCTCACTTTCATCCCCTGTTCCTTCCTCGTTCGGAACCTTAGGATTCTTTACGATAAAGTCTAGATTAATAGCTTCCGTTCCTTTAGGCAGATAAACACCAAGTTCGGTATGCATCTTTGTCTCGAACTCATATTTAATCAATTGTTGCCCTTTTGTATAGTAGATGCCCTCTCCATTTGGAGAAACTGCTGATACAGTTTTAGAGCTCAATTCAAATTCATCCACTATTTTAAGTGTTTTACGGTCAAAAATAACAGCCATATTTGAAGGATGTAATCTAGCAATAATATAATTATCCGTTAAAACTAAGTCCTGTGCATATTTTTCAGACATGTATTTTGCTGGCAAAAATGAAGTGAAATTTTTTGTGTTCGGCTTTTTTACTAATAAATCCATTGGAGAACCAATAGAAACGTAAATTTCATCTTTATCTTCATCAGCAACGATAGCTTTCACGAATTCTTTTCGTTTTCGAATTTGACCAAATTCCTCTATTTCTTTTGTTTCTGTATCAAATGCCACTAACGAACCACCATAAGCCGAACCTGCATACACTTTATTGCCGGATACGATTAAATCTTGAATAGATGTATCACTCTTATTGGAAAAAATCGCTCCATGCTTTTCAAATACTTCCTCGTTCGGATCATAGCTATAAAGTACGCTCGATACTGATCCACCAACCCATAGCTTCCCATTTTCATCTACATCCAAGCCCCATGCACTTTTCGAATCTTCTAACGTAAACGTATGTAAGATTTCTTTAGACTTATAATCCACGACAACAAGTGCCGCTGGAGAGCCATGCATGATGTAGTAAATAAAGTAGTCGCCCTCGTTATTTGCTGCAATTTTAGAGGATACAGCGGAAGCTTTAAAAATCATTGGCCCTAAATTTTCGTAGCCTTCCTCAATTACTTCTTCTACTGGCTTTTCTTCTATTATATCGTCCAGCCATTCCTCCGAGTTATCGACCTCTAGGTTTTCTTCGACAACATCTTTAATACCTTCTATTCCTTGTTGCTCTTTTACTTCTACCATTGGCTTTTTGACTATCTCTTCTGCGTGAACACTACTCATCGGCGCTGCTAAAACCATAGCAAGCATTGCTGTACTAATTTTTTTCAACATTCTAACCCCTTTCATATCTATACTAACTTTAACATGATATGGAAACTTTTTAAATATAATCATGTAACTAAATTGTAATCATAGCTATTTATATAGTAAATGCTACCACTTATGTTTCATGATATAATAGTATTGGAAATAAAAGATAGGAGATTAGACATGTTACAATCTATTAAAAAAATGATTTCAGGAGAAGTCATAGAGCTAAACCAGCTAAAAAAAATTGTAAATAAAATAAATGCCCTAGAAGATTCATTCACTCAAAAAAATGATGCAGAGTTACAAGCATATACAAATATTTTTCGTGAGAAGCTTAACGAGGGAATATCACCAGAGGAGCTAATTATTGAAGCATTTGCTGTCGTTCGAGAGGCCTCTAAACGTGTGCTTGGAATGAGACATTATGATTCTCAGCTGATGGGAGGGGCTGTTCTAACACAATCTCAAATTGCACAAATGCAAACGGGAGAAGGTAAAACGTTAGTGGCTACCCTACCAGCTTACGTGATGGCTGCTTACGGAAAAGGAACACATATCATTACCGCGAACGAATACTTGGCTACTCGAGATTATGAACAAATGAAGCCCCTTTTTGAATTTCTTGGTCTTTCCGTTGGACTTAATGTAGCTGGACTGGAAAAAGAGGAAAAGCAAGCTGCTTACCTTTGTGATATTACATACGGAACAGGGACAGAGTTTGGTTTCGACTATTTAAGAGACCATATGATCCAACGAGAAGATGAGCTCGTACAAAGACCGCTTTTCTACGCATTAATCGATGAAGTAGATAGCATTTTAATAGACGAAGCAAGGACACCTTTAATCATTGCAGGTAAGTCTAACGCAAGCTTAAATCTCTTCCCTGTGATGCAGATGGTAGTAGAATCGTTTGAGGACAAAAGAGAATACGATTATTACCCAGAAACAAAACAAATTGTATTGTTAGATGAAGGTGCAGATCGTCTAGAAGAGGCCTTTGGAATCGATAATGTATATGATCGCGAACATAGAGAGTTTCTTCATATAGCAATGCAGACGCTTCGCGCAAAAGTAGTTATGAGAAAAGATGTCGACTATATTGTGAAGGACGATAAAATACAAATCGTTGACCAGTATACAGGACGTATAATGGAAGGCAGAACATATAGCGATGGCCTTCATCAAGCAATAGAGGCTAAAGAGAAGGTTTGGATCAAAGAAGAGAACAATACACAGGCATCTGTTACCATTCAACATTATTTCCGTTTGTATAGTCATATCTCTGGAATGACTGGCAGTGCTATGCCTTCACGCGATGAATTTTGGGAGACTTATAATTTAAGAGTCACAGAGATTCCTACGAACAAACCAAACAAGCGAATTGATATGGAGACTGTTGTCTATTTATCTTCTGAAGATAAAATGAAGAAAATTGTTGCTGAAACTAAAAAGCACCACGAAGTTGGGCGTCCTGTTTTAATTGGGACAACCTCTATAGAGCAATCAGAGAAGCTATCCAATTTCTTTAAAGAGGAAGGCTTGAAACACAATATTTTAAATGCTAAAACAGAGGAAGATGAAGCAGAGCTTATTTCTAATGCAGGTCAAATGCATAAAATTATGCTAGCTACTAATATGGCAGGCCGAGGAACGGATATCCTTTTAGGCGAAGGTGTAGCAGAGCTTGGTGGTTTGCATATTATCGGGACCGAGCTTCACAGTAGTGCTCGTATTGATATGCAATTACGGGGACGTAGTGGTCGCCAAGGTGACCCAGGCAGCACACAGTTTATCGTCTCCTTAGACGATGAACTATTCTACTACTATGATGAAGAAGAATTCGCTAAGTATAAAAAGAAAGTAAAAACAGATGAGAGTGGTTTAATAATTTCCCCTAACCCAACTAAATTTGTTTACAATGTACAAAAGGTTATTGAAGGAATGCATTTCTCAAGTAGATCACACTTATTAAAATTAGATGATGTAAACAATGATCAACAAAAAGTGATTTATAATTATCGTGAAAAAGCATTGAAACTGGAAAACATGCAATCACTCATTCAAATTGCTATACAGGAACGCTTAAATTACTTCTTAAAGGATATGTTAGAAATGGATGCAGCGGGGGAAGCTGCTTTGCACCAGGAAGTGATTGATGAAATTAAAATAATCGGCACGCTTACTACCACGGAGCCAATCGATTACTCTAACTTCACTGCGGAAAGTAAGGAACAATTACAAAAGGAACTAAATGTTGTTTACCGAATGGCACTAGATGAACTAGAGAATGATGTAGATCAAGATACTTGGAAGGACATCCAAAGTATTTACATTGAAACGCTAGATAGATACTGGATTTCTCATTTAGGAAACTTACACCACTTGAGAGAAGGTATTTCCGTTCGCGGCTACGGACAAGAAGATCCTTATAGACTATATTCATTTGATGCATTAGACATGTTCAATAACATGCTTAACGCCTTTTTCCGAGATATCAGCAGGTATTTCTTACAGGTTAATAGCTCTAAAGCGGAAGAATAATAAAGACAGATTTCAACTAAAGACTGCAGCTATTGCTCAAGTTATTTCCCCTGAGCTTGCTGCAGTTTTTTTATTGTTCTTCTATCCCAACATTTACCTAGTAATAAAACTAGAAAAAGATAAAGGTGTTATTCCCGCTTTCTTACGATAAAAGACAAGGATAATAGGTACTGTTATCCTTGTTTTTTTTGAATAAATACTATTCGAACACATTTATCTCTTATTTGAACCTCGATACCAAGTCATGCATGTTTTCAGCTTCCTGTTGAAGTTGAAGGGCTGAATTCATAATAGAATTAATAGCATTGTTCTGCTCTTCAATTGAGGCATTCATTTGCTCTGTTGCTGCTGCAGACTCCTCTGCAACGGCTGCAATATTAGATATCGCCCCTACAACCACTTCTCTATTAGAATACATGATATTCATCTCTTCATTTAAATAGATAAGTTCTTCTTTTATTTGTTGAA
>NZ_JBAEAP010000051.1:0-2636 GCF_056205495.1 Psychrobacillus sp.
CTAGTTCATTCTCCATCATTTTTTTCTCCTTTGATTAATAAAATAGAATACAAAGTATTTCAATTAACTAAACCACTAAATTTATTTTACTTTTTCGAAAATTCACCCTTGATTTCTGCGATATACTGTATATAATTACTCTATGAGTTTGAATAATTAGAAAAATCATAAAAGTTATACATTTAAATTATAGCAAAGAGGCGAAGCGAATGAAGATTTTAATGGAAAATATTGTAGAAGCGTTGCAAGAACACCTAGAGCAAGATCAGATTTCCACCAACCAAACTATCCGAGAATTACATGGAAAAGATGAATCCTACCATTCTATTAGCCTGCCAGACATTGTCGTTTTCCCTAAAAACTCGGCAGATGTAAGCAATATCATGAAGACTGCTAATAACCTTGGAGTCCCCGTCGTACCGTTTGGGCGTGGCACGAGTTTAGAAGGGCATGTTATTCCCTATGACAATGGAATAACTATCGATTTTTCTTTAATGGATAAAATATTGGAAATAAGAGAACAGGATTTACTTGTGATAGTGCAACCAGGTGTAACGAGAACACAACTGAACATGGAGTTAAAAAAATATGGTCTATTCTTTTCGGTTGACCCCGGTGCTGATGCTACTCTCGGAGGAATGGCCGCTACAAATGCCAGCGGTACTACAACTGTGAAGTACGGTGTTATGAGAGATCAAGTTCGAGACCTAGAAGTGGTGCTTGCGGATGGAACAATCATACATACAGGAAACTTGGCAGCTAAATCTGCCTCTGGATTTCACTTGAATGGGTTGTTTGTTGGTTCGGAAGGTACATTAGGCTGTTTTACAGAACTGACTTTAAAGGTGTATGGGATCCCAGAATTCACGACTGCTGCTAGAGCAACATTCCCTACTGTCAAACATGCAGTGGAGGCAGTAACCTCCATTTTACAGGCAGGTATACCGATTGCTCGCGTAGAGCTAGTAGATGAAAGCTCTATTCGTCAGGTAAATCAATTTAGTGAAACTAACTACGCTGAAAAGCCAACTCTATTCTTAGAATTCCATGGCAATGAAGCTGGACTTGCTCAAGATGTAGAATTTACTCAAGAAATTGTAAAGGACCATGGCAGTGAGGATATTCAATTTGAAACAGATAACGCTGCTCGAAACAAGCTTTGGGATGCAAGACATAATCTAGCCTATGCTTACATTCATGGAAACGTAGGAAAGAAGCTCATGGTGACCGATGTTTGTGTTCCTATTTCCGAGCTAGCTGACGCTGTCATATTTGCACGTAAGGAACTTGATGCTATTGGGTTAATAGGAGGCCTTACAGGTCATGTCGGTGATGGAAATTTCCATGCCCTTATCATGATTGATATGAACGATCCGGAAGAAATACAGAAGGCCGTGACCTATAACGAAAAAATCGTACGATACGCTCTGGAACGAAAAGGCACTTGTACAGGCGAGCATGGGGTAGGTGTAGGAAAGCAAAAATACCAGGCAGCTGAACATGGGGAGGCACTTCAAGTTATGGAAAAGATTAAAGTTGCTTTAGATCCCAACAATATTTTAAATCCAAACAAAATTGTAAAACTTGAAAGAGAAGGTGAGTAATATGAAAACATTAGAGAAAATCAGTAGCTTTGCTGGCAAATATTTTGCCCTCTTGGTTATATTAATTGCTGTAATAGCTTACTTAATACCAGAGACCTTCCTGCCATTTCGTAGTTATATAACTCTCCTACTAGGTGTAGTTATGTTTGGAATGGGGCTAACGCTTAAAGCGGTAGATTTTAAGCTAATCTTAACTAATCCTAAACCAGTATTAATCGGTGTAGCTGCACAATTTATCATAATGCCATTAGTTGCTTTTGCAATAGCCTACATGCTGCAGCTTCCTAATGAATTAGCTGCCGGCCTTGTACTCCTTGGCTCCGTACCAGGTGGAACCGCATCGAATGTAATGGTTTACTTAGCAAAAGGTAATGTACCACTTTCCATTACAATGACGTCCTTCTCTACTCTCTTGGCACCTTTAATGACACCAGTTTTACTTTTATGGTTAGCTGGGCAATGGATGCCGGTAAATGTAATGGATATGTTTATGTCCATTGTACAAGTAATTATTGTTCCAATCGTTCTTGGATTACTTATTAAAAAATTATTACCAACGGTTGTAGAAAAAAGCGCAAACATTGTACCATTAATCTCTGTATTAGCTATTATCATCATTGTTTCAGCTGTAGTAGCAGGCAATGTAAATAACATCGCTTCTGCAGGACTATTAGTTTTTGTTGGAGTATTCCTTCATAATGGTGTTGGTCTATTGCTTGGCTATTTCACGGGGAAAATGATGAAGCTATCTAGATCTGACTGCCGTGCCATTTCAATTGAGGTTGGTATGCAAAACTCAGGCTTAGGTGTTGCACTAGCAACTGCCCATTTAGGACCGTTAGCTGCACTTCCAAGTGCCCTAGGAGCTGTTTGGCACAATATCTCAGGTCCAATTATAGCAACTATTTGGTCAAAGAGTGCAGGAAATGAGGAAGAAAAGGCTGAAGCTATCCCATTAGAAAGTAAGCCTTCACAGATTTAAAATAGGAATGGCAGTGGATGTTCACACTGCCATTCCTATTTTTTCAGATT
>NZ_JBAEAP010000052.1:0-2803 GCF_056205495.1 Psychrobacillus sp.
GGCCAAACGAATTGCCGACAATTTAAAACGCAGTCTAGCCACTGTAGAAGCCGACATGTACTGCAATGACTTCGGTTTTTTCCGTACGCCCAATGACGAAAATGTCGTGTGGTTTAACGAAAACGCTACGTATCACCCAGCAAAATTGATCGATTGGTCCATGCGCGCCGATGATAATCGTGGTCGTCAGCTATACGTCGTGCCATCTAAAAAAACGACTACCTCATTACTCGAAAGTGACTGGTTTTATCAGCTTGTCTCTTCAACCACTGTAAAAGGTGAAAAAGGCCAAATTGGGCGGAATAATTACTTATTCACGCTGGCTTTAGTGTGCTATCAAGACGGCCGGGATGAAGGCTATGCATTCGATTTACTCGATGAATTCAACTCACGCCTGCGCGCACCGCTAAAAACACAAGACATCCAGACACTCCTAGAATCCGCATACTCTGGGCGCTATCACGGGCCTAAAAAGGAATATATCGAGCAATTACTAGCACTATATGTCCCGAGTAAAATGGACATGCCTGTCTCTTTTGGCAAAAACGTTTGGTACAAGCATAAAAAAGCACGGAAAGACCGTGAGCGCAGTCATTTAGACGAATGGGAACAAGACATCAGCAGATGGATTACGGCAGAAAAACAAGTTTCTGAGCCGTTTATTTGGCGTACACAAAAAGCGCTATGCGAAGAAATCGGCATTGCCAACAGCTCCCTAAACAAGCTTTTAAAGCAGTCAAAGAAACTCTTAAAGACAACAACAGGCAAAGGCCGCAACGCCAAAACAGGCTGGACAACCGTCGAGCAATACATCGCCTACCTCATCTGGCTAAAGAAAGACCTCGGCACACGCTTCGCCGAGTCGATGAACACACTCGTAGCAGAACACCTTGATTTGATGGAACCGATCGCCGGCTATCGAACGCTTCGTCATGCCCTGAAACAACTAAGGCAAGAACAGCCCGCGACCGAACAGTTATCCATGCGAGAAACCCTGCTGCACACTGGCTAATTAAATACTCCACTATGCCATTACATATTTCTGCTTTCCTATTCCCGATGGTGAGCAGCCCCTGTATGTAACTCTAGTAATTACTAATAAGTTTTGGGCGTGAAGGGCTTTAGCCCAGCCCCCGCTGGAGAACCCTTCGGCGTAGCCAAACGCTTTTTACTTAGTTTAGAAAGAGAGACTTAGCCGACTCTTACAAAGGATTCAGATAGATGGGGAACGACTGTCAAATGTAATGGGATAGGGAAAAAAGCCCCCCATTCAATTAAATGGAGGGTGCTTTTGTGGATATATTTTAATCGAATTTATTGAATAAAAAAACAAACGCAAAATACTAAAAATAAAATCAAACCTGAAATGATTAAGATCTTATCAAAAATATTTTTTCTCTTTAAAAAACCTGCGTAAGATAATAAGAGCGAGCAAATAGCAAATGCGATGAAATCATATCCTTGAGGCTCAAAAGTCACTAATAAAAATAGTAGGAGCATAACAAGAGGGATAATATATTCTTTTTTATACAAGAGGGTCATTTTATAATTTCCTTTCCTTAATCTGTATTAAGATAGTTTATTGTCAAAATAGTATTATAATATAGTTTTCCCTGAATAGGAATGTTATGTAAAATCCATCTTTAAAAGTGTTCAGCCGATTGGGATTGTAATTTAACTAAATGTGGAGTTAGAAAATGAAAAATAAGAAAACCAAAAAAGAAAAAAAGGACGGCTTTTTTAAAGAAGTGCTAAGTGAGCTTACTGGTTCAATCCTATTTGAAGTGGTTTGGAACATTTTAATGTTTATTCCAAGAATGATGATTCGCTTAATAAAAGACATTTGGTGATTTTTAAATAAAATAAGCCGTCTATTCGATAATAAAAATCGGATTAGACGGCTATTATGCTCACTTAAATTATTTTATTAAGGATCGCTTAAGGTATTTTCAGGTTTGTTTTAATCTACCTATTCTAAATAAAAGAATAGATAGTAATAGGATTAAAACAAAAATTATAATTATATTTTTTATATAATTAGGATCCCCTAATATACTATTCAAAATTCTATCAAAGCTTGGAAGTTCCAACCACTTAGCGATTCCTGAAAATAAAAAGATCCAACATAATACACCAAGTGTCAGTATGAAATAAGGTAATGAAGTTCGCATAGGATATCACGTTCTTAAAAAGTATTTATTCATACGTAGGAATAGAGGACATGACAGCACATGGGAATGTAACACATCCATTTAAAGTACCATCTCTGCTTACATGTAATTGTACAGGTTTATATGATTTAACATAATTTTTAATTTTTGTTTCCATATTTGATAACCCTAGTGATATCCAATACGCTGCTGAGTAGCCAGTAGCATATTGGATAACTCCGTCAACTACATAACCAACAAGAACTCCTGCTACAAAAATTGCAACTGCGCCCGCGTTAGGTTGAACCAAATCATTTGAATTAACTTCTCCAGATGTGGATACAACAATGCCTTGATTTCCACTCTGAGCCAATACATTTTTTTCTAAACCGATACCGAAACCAAATAATATACAGCAAATCGTGATAATTGAAATAATTTTTTTCATATTATTACACTCCTTTTCATTGATTTTTAAGCAATAAAAGATTGAAACTAAGAGGAATTAAGCAATACATTTTTATTACTATCAATTTGTACCGATTAACCATAATTCTAATGTAGTTATTAAAATATCAATCATAGTTTCGCCCCCTTTCTGCTTCAATTATTTCACAATTCAGAAACTTGGCTGTTATAATATTCCTAAAGTA
>NZ_JBAEAP010000053.1:0-1909 GCF_056205495.1 Psychrobacillus sp.
GGATAGGCTTGAGGGGAGCGAGGTGGTTGATTTGTAGTAAACTCCATACATATAAATGTCCTAGAGTTACATTATGCTCGGTTATTCTTTATAATAGAGTCAAATAGATTTGTACTTGAAAGGAAAGCGATCGATGATGTATGAGCGATTGATTGATTCGGAGCTGGAGACGGAAGTATTGGCCCGACAGCTAGCTGAAAGATTACAGCCTGCAGATGTCCTTACATTAGAGGGAGATTTAGGAGCAGGGAAGACAACATTTACGAAGAGTGTGGCGAAGGGTCTTGGAATCACAAGAAACGTGAACAGCCCGACGTTTACAATATTGAAGCAATATGAGGGTAGGCTACCTTTAAACCATTTGGATGTTTACCGTTTAGCGGATAGCGATGAGGATCTGGGCTGGGACGAGCTTTTTTACGGTGATGCGGTAAGTATTATTGAGTGGGCTCATTTAATACAGGAGGATTTGCCGCCTGAACGATTGGCAATACAGATTCATCGACTGGAGAATGATAAGCGTCGATTTACGTTTGAGCCTTTTGGGAAGAGATATGAACAATTATGTGAGGAGCTTTTTGAATGATTTGGTTAGGAATAGATACATCTCATACGCCGCTTGCGGTAGCAGTCGTTAAGGACGGGCAGGTGCTTGCAGAATATAAGTCCTCAGTGAAGGTAACTCATTCCATTGGAACGATGCCAGCAATAGAGGAGCTTATGAAAAAAGCTGATATTCAGCCTAACGAGCTAGATGCGATTGCGGTGGCAAAAGGGCCAGGCTCTTATACGGGAGTGCGAATTGGTGTGACAATCGGAAAGACGCTCGCTTGGACGTTAAAGATTCCAATTTACTCGGTTTCAAGTTTGCAGGTGCTTGCAGGGAACGCACCATATTTCCAAGGAACGGTGTGTTCCATTATGGATGCTCGACGTGGAAATGTATTTGCGGGAATTTATATGGACGGAAAATTATTGAAGGAATCTCATATGTCCATGGCAGATCTGTTAGCTACCCTAGATGATATAGGGCACCAGGTTTTATTTGTAGGAATGGATGTAGCCCTTCATTGGAACCAAATAAAAGAGGTGCTTGGTGAGAAAGCTCATCAGGCATGCGCATCATTTTCGTTACCAAGTGCTGCAGTCTTAATAGAAATTGCGCAAAATATGGAGCCGGAAGATGTACACACTACGGTGCCAGAATATTTGCGAATAACTGAGGCAGAGGCAAACTGGATGAAAGAGCAGAAGAAAAATGGAAACTAAAACGATTACCTATCGCAAAATGACACTAGAAGACATAGACCAGGTGCTTTTAATAGAAGAAGAGGCATTCGCACATCCATGGACTAGAGAGGCATTCGAGCATGAAATGACGACTAATCTATATTCCTACTATTTAGTAGCGGAGACAGAGGAAAAGGATATTGTCGGCTATTGTGGGATGTGGATTGTCATGGATGAAAGTCATATCACGAATGTCGCAGTTGCAGAACGTATGCGAGGCCATCGAATTGGGGAAGGCTTAATGCGCGAGGCAATCCGTATTGTAAAGTCACAAAAAGGAGTCCTCATGACGTTAGAGGTGCGCGTATCCAATACGATCGCCAAAAATTTATATTACAAGCTTGGCTTCCAGGACGGAGGCATTCGTAAAAACTATTATACAGATACACAAGAGGATGCTCTTGTAATGTGGGTGGAATTCAAATGACAAAAGATCAATATATATTAGGAATAGAAACGAGCTGTGATGAAACCGCAGCGTCCATTGTTAAAAATGGGACAGAAATTATCTCCAATGTAGTGGCGTCACAAATAGAAAGTCACAAGCGCTTTGGTGGAGTAGTTCCAGAGGTTGCTTCTCGTCATCATGTGGAGCAAATCACACTGGTTATCGAAGAGG
>NZ_JBAEAP010000054.1:0-5462 GCF_056205495.1 Psychrobacillus sp.
CTTGGATCTTGTTTTTTGGACTTCTTATTTTTTTACCGTTATTGATGCCATTTATAAATTCAACCTACTACTTAATTTTTGATATTTATTATCGTGTCGGTTCTTTAGTTTTTGGAGGAGGACATGTTGTACTGCCTATGCTTCAGCGAGAAGTAGCGCTTTCCCCTGATGTATTTTTAGCTGGGTACGGTGCTGCTCAAGCGGTCCCAGGTCCATTGTTTACGTTAGCTAGTTTCTTGGGTCATGCAACAGCTGGTATTCCAGGAGCTTTGGTAGCTACCTTTGCCATATTTTTGCCCTCATTTCTAATGGTAATTGGAATACTACCATTTTGGTCAGCTATACGATCGAAAAAAGGAATTCAGAATGCCTTAAAGGGAGTTAATGCAGGTGTAGTAGGAATCCTTCTTGCCGCGTTATATGACCCGGTTTTTACGAGTTCAGTTAAAGAATCATCGGATTTCATCATCGTGCTCATTACCTTTACCGTATTATTTGTTTTTAAATGGGCTCCTTACAAGGTTGTACTGTTAAGTGCAGTATTAGGATACCTTTTTCAGTTAATCTAATTTTTTCATGTATTATTGATTGAAGTGAAAGTTCGCCTATAATGGAAATCATTTTTTACTCTACACATCTATGAGAATTTAAACCACACTGTTTTTATTTTAAGCTCCAAGTAAGGTTAGGAATTAATTTAATTGTCTATTTCTTCAAAATGTATTGACAACTAAACTTTTATTGAGATAATATTAAGTGACACTAAATAATTTAGAAATGGAGGTATGAATAATGATTCGTTTTAAAGTTATCGCAAATAATTTAATAGCTCGTTCATACCTACCGTTAGACGCTAAATGACTGTTTAATAGCATAAGAATTACTATGTCTATTTTAAAGTGCATTACCGTATCATGGGTAATGCGCTTTTTTGCGTTCTATTATTTCCAAATTTTGGTGAAAAAACAAAGGAGGAGTGTTGAGTATGATTATTCAACGAGCTAAGCAAATTTTAATAAAGGAATCTCTTGAAGGCGGATAGTTGGTAAATGTAAAGGAAAGAAAAGAGGGACAATGGAATGTTTTCAGTATTATTTAAGTTAAAGTGGTTTTTTAAGGATCATTGGAAAAGGTACACTGTTGCAGTTGGTGTATTAATTATTGCAAGTGCATTTGAGATCTTTCCTCCATGGCTAGTAGGAAGGGCAATCGATACAATTACGCTAGGAAATATGAATAGCGACCTATTAATGGAGTATGTATTATATTTTGTAGGAATTATTATAGTGGGATATATTTTAAATTTTATATGGCAATATCAATTATTCGGTGGGTCTATTTCTATTGAGCGTATTTTACGCACGAAGCTGAATCGAAAATTTTTAAGCATGACACCGACTTTTTACGAGAAAAATCGTACTGGTGACTTAATGGCTCGTGCAACAAATGATTTGAATGCAGTTGCAACTACTGCTGGCTTTGGGATCATGACCTTAATAGATTCGACTATGTATATGCTAGCCTTAATTCTGGCAATGGGTTTTCTTATTTCATGGAAGCTTACTTTTTTTGCACTGTTACCTATACCAGTTCTCGCAATTATAATGCAATATTTAGGTAAAATCATTCATGAAAAGTATATGGTAGCCCAAGATGCATTTGGGGATTTAAATGATCGTGTTTTAGAATCTATAGCTGGTGTAAGAGTAATTCGTGCGTATGTTCAGGAACGTGCTGATGAGAAGAACTTTGCAGATATGAGTGAAGAGGTTTATCAAAAAAACATGGTTGTAGAACGAATTGACGCCTTGTTTGGTCCTATCACCAAAATAGGAACAGGTATTAGTTATGTTGTGGCACTTGGTTATGGAGCTTATTTAGTTTCTAAGGGTGAGATGACGGTAGGAAACCTAATTACATTTAACGTTTATCTTGGTATGGCTATTTGGCCAATGTTCGCTATTGGGGAACTGATCAACGTTATGCAACGAGGAAATGCTTCACTTGACCGCGTACAGGAAACGCTAGAGTACGATGCAGATGTGAAGGATCCGACTGCTCCAGTGAATTTGAAGGATGTAATGTCCATCGGTTTTGATGATGTTGGATTTCAATATCCTTTATCACAAGTGAAGAATTTAGAAAATATCCGAGTAAACCTACAAAAAGGCCAGACGCTTGGCATTGTTGGCAAAACCGGATCTGGAAAAACGACCTTTATTAAGCAGCTGTTAAAGGAGTATCCAATTGGAGCAGGTCAACTGACGATTGGAGATATCCCAATATCAGAGCAAACAAAGGATCAAGTATTAGAATGGATTGGGTATGTTCCTCAGGATCATGTGTTGTTTTCTAGAACCATACGCCAAAACATCCTTCTAGGAAAAGAAAATGCAACAGAAGAGGAATTAGAGGAAGCACTTCGTCTAGCGCATTTTCAACAGGATTTAATGAATTTACCAATGGGATTAGAAACGTTAGTAGGAGAGAAAGGGGTTTCCCTATCTGGAGGTCAGAAGCAAAGGGTGTCAATTGCCCGAGCGCTTATCAAAAATCCAGAAATTCTTCTTTTAGATGATTCCCTTTCTGCGGTAGATGCTAAAACAGAGGCAAAAATTATCGAAAATATACAAAACGAACGCAGTGGGAAGACAACAATTATTACGACGCATCGCTTGTCCGGCATTCAGCATGCCGACCAAATCATCGTTTTAGATGAAGGAATCATTGTAGAACAAGGTACGCATGAGGAGCTTCTAAAGCAAAATGGCTGGTACAAGGAACAATATGATCGTCAACAGCTTGAGGGGGTGTCGTCATGAGTACTGGAAAACGACTCTACCATTATGCGTTATTTTATAAGAAGCCAATTATTCTTGGTTTAATCTTTTTAACTATTGCTGTAATTGCGGATTTGACAGGACCGTTTATCGCAAAGCAAATCCTTGATGAACACATTACAGATGGTGCGATTGATCTGGAGCCGATATTAATGCTCCTTGCAGTATTCTTTGGTCTAAGTATTGTAACAGCGGTTTTTAGATATTTTATGTTCATAAACCTACAGGTTGGAGCAAATCGTGTTGTTCAGAAGCTCCGAAATGATGTTTTTCAGCATATACAAACTTTGCCTATACAATACTTTGACAACTTGCCTGCTGGTAAGGTAGTTGCTCGTGTGACAAATGATACGGAAGCAATCCGAAATTTGTATGTTCAAGTACTTTCACAGTTTGCAACCAGTATCATTTCTATTACTGGGGTTTATATAGCAATGTTTATTTTAGACGTTAAAATGGCAGCAATCGCTTTATTCGTCATTCCAATCGTATATATATGGATGCTAGCTTACCGAAAATATGCATCTCAATATAATCATATTGTGCGAACAAAGATTGCGGATATGAACGCCATGTTAAACGAATCAATTCAAGGAATGTCGATCATTCAAGCGTTTAAACGGGAAAAACAAATGGACCAAGAGTTTGAGGAGATGAATGAAGAGCATTACAGTTATCAGCGTAAGCTTTTAAAATTAGATTCTGCCACCTCCTTTAACTTAGTACAGGTGCTAAGATCCATCATGTTTGCTCTATTTATTTTAGTTTTTGGTAGTCAGTCCATGGAGCCGGGAGCAATCGTTTCTGCAGGTTTACTTTATGCCTTTGTGGATTATACGACGAGATTGTTCAATCCAATTACGGGGATAGTTAATCAGTTCTCTCAGCTAGAACGCTCATTGGTAGCGGGAAGTAGAGTATTTGAATTATTGAATGAAAAAGGGGAACAGGTAGAAGACAAACGAATGGAAAGATACGAAGGAAACGTGGAGTTTAAAGACGTGTCGTTTGCCTACAAAGGTGATGACTTTGTCTTGAAGAGCTTAAACTTTGTTGCAAATAAAGGAGAAACGGTTGCCCTAGTGGGGCATACAGGCTCTGGGAAAAGTTCCATTATGAACTTGTTATTCCGATTCTATGACCCAACGGAGGGGAAGATTTTAATAGATGGAATAGATATCACGTCCCTTCCAAGGCAAACCATTCGTAATCATATGGGAATTGTATTGCAGGATCCATATCTTTTCTCTGGAACCATTGAAACAAATGTTAGTTTAAATGATCCTAGAATTTCACGGGAAAAAGTAGAAGCCGCATTAGAAGCGGTAGGTGGAGAACGTGTACTAAAAAACCTTGAAAAAGGATTAGATGAACCAGTAATTGAAAAGGGAAGTACCCTCTCTTCTGGTCAAAGACAGCTAGTATCCTTTGCAAGAGCGCTTGCCTTCGACCCGGCCATTCTTATATTGGATGAAGCGACATCTAACATAGATACCGAGACAGAAGAAATTATCCAGCATGCGATGGATGTATTAAAGAAAGGTAGAACAACCTTCATCATTGCACATAGACTTTCTACTATTAAAAATGCAGACCGTATTCTAGTTCTAGACCGGGGTGAGATTGTAGAGAGTGGCACACATGACGAGTTGCTGCAGCTACAAGGTCGCTACGAACAAATGTATAAGCTACAAGCCGGAGTTTCCCCTAATGCATAAGCATAAGGGGATTTTCCCTTTTCTAGAGATAAAAGATAGATAATTTCCTTAATAAACGAGTTGGTGTGTGCATTTAACTAATTTACAAAATAAAGGAAGGATATTTTTGAAATAGGATAGAATGTAGTAGAAAGGGGGCGAGATAGTGAAAACTAAAGCATTCATTGCTATTTGTACGGCTGTAGCCATTTTAGGGGTTGGAAGTTACTTTATATTAGAGAAAGAATCTAAAATAGATATAGTAGAACCAGAAGTGAAAGCAGAAGAAAAACCAACTGGTAAAAAAGTAAAAGAGGAATCTATTTCAGTACTCCAAGGTTCTAGGGGAAATTACAAAATAGATATCCGCCAGGCGGAGGATTTACGTTTTCACATATCTGCGGAGATTGAAGTTACAAATGAATCCAAAAGTGTATGGGACGATATCGGTTTTTATTTTATCCCGAATGTTACGACGCTAGAGAATAAATACTTTATGCTTTCATCTATAGGAGAAGCAGAGATTACTTCTATTAGAAATAAAGATGGCGAAGAATTATCATATAAATTGAACGATACCATGCTTTATGTAACTCCAAAATCTGATGTTCAACCAGGTGAAAAAACAATTTTAACAGTAGAATATTTATTAAAGCCGCCATTTAAAGGGCAACGACTGTCGAGAATAGACAACAATTTCTATTTAGCATTATGGTATCCAATGCTAGGTAGGTATACGGACAAATGGAATCTACATCCTTATCACCATGTGGGTGAATTCTATGATACGGGGTATGGAGACTATGAGATTACTTATGAGTTAGCTAGAGAATACTTGGTTGCCAGCTCGGGAGAAGATGGTGAACCTAAGCCTAGCATTAGTGGGAAGACACAAGGAACAAATATTAAAGATTTTTATATAGCA
>NZ_JBAEAP010000055.1:0-4631 GCF_056205495.1 Psychrobacillus sp.
CGCGGGATTGACGAGAACCACCAACTCAGACTAGAACGTGTTAAATGATTTATTTGTATCACTTCACCTATAGTTGCTGCCGATCAATATAAAGATTAAATAGATCATGTTACGATTCCATTATTTGAAATAACTTAGAGAAATGTTATTTAGCTTTCTCACTCCTAATTTTCCCAACGAGCCTCATAAAATAAAGGAGAAAAAACAATGCTAGTAATAAATTCGGTAAAAAGAGAAGTGCAGGAGGAAGAAATTTTATGGAAAGAAAAGTAATCACAATAGGGATAATCACTAGCCATATCCAGACTTTTGAACGCTTATTTGAATAGCTTATATTAGATTTCATTCATTCCCTCCTCTTTGGGAATTTTATTTTATAGACTTGTTTCCTACACTTGGCAAGCATTAACAGCATTCTATTTAATTAAAAAACTTCTATGTATAAAACTATCCTATTAAATATTACTATTTCTTCTCTAGTATCCCATTAGTTCATATTTCGACATAATAGTTTACTTTTCCTCTGCATAGGAAATATATTTAACAGTATAGTTACATTGGAAGTTCTTTCATTATGCCTCTATTTTATTTATTGATAAGATGAAAGAGTAATTATCCATAGAAAAGGAGTTGGTTTTTTATGTCTAATAAAGTGGAGATTGGTAGTACTGGGTTATTTGTAAATCCCATCGGTCTGGGCACTAATGCTGTGGGAGGACACAATATATTCCCTAATTTAAAGGACGAAACTGGTAAAGAAATTGTTCGTGCAGCCCTTCAAAATGACATTAACTTTATAGACACCGCTTATATGTACGGGCCGGAAAAATCAGAAATTCTAATTGGTGAAGTACTTAAAGAGACAGGACAAAGATCTAATGTTGTTCTTGCTACAAAAGGTGGACAAAAGTACATGAATGACAAAATGGAAGTAGATAATTCACCAAAATTTCTAAGAGAGACGGTCGAAAATAGCTTAAGACGCCTACAAACAGACTTTATTGATTTATTCTATATACACTTTCCAGATGAAAAAACCCCAAAATATGAGGCTGTTGGAGAACTTCATAGATTAAAAGAGGAAGGCAAAATTCGTTCTATAGGGGTATCCAACTTTTCAATGGATCAGTTAAGAGAAGGAAACAAAGATGGTTATATCGAAGTCATTCAATCTGGCTATAATCTTTTTAAACGTGATGCAGAAGATGACTTAATCCCTTACTCTCTAGAAAATAATATCTCCTTTATACCTTATTTTCCATTAGCTTCTGGCTTATTGACAGGAAAATTTTCTCCTAATAGTACATTTGAAGATGGACGAGCAAAGAACCCATTGTTCCAGGGAGAAGCGTTCATTCAGAATTTAAATAAAGTGGATGAATTAAAGGCAATTGCCAACAATAAGCATGTAGCGGTTTCTAATCTCGTGTTAGCCTGGTATTTAAAACAGGAATCAATTGACGTTGTAATTCCTGGTGCTAAAAGGCCTGAGCAAGTATTAGAGAATATTAAGACTCTAGAAATTGAGCTTTCTAAAGATGAAATAAACAAAATCTCTAGTATCTTCCACTGATTTATTTTTTTATCAATTTAAGCGCCTAGACTGGCATAGCAATATATAGAGAGAGGATGTCAAGCTATGGACCAATTTATTAAAACAGAAGAACAATTTGAGCTAATTTCTAAGCTAAACGATTTAAAACCAGTTTTTAGACATAGAGAGCCGGAGCTCGATCAACTCGGCTCCTTCCCTTTTGCCGATTTCCAAGATTTAAAGAATATAGATTACCCTACTTTAACTTTACCAAAGGAGTACGGAGGGCAAGGTTTAGGATTGTATGAATACATACTAGCACAGGAAGCTATTTCTGAGGGTAGTGGTGCTACAGGACTATCTATTGGATGGCATAACGGTATCGTTTTGGAATATGCAGAAAACAACCATTGGGAGCAAGATGCTGCTGACTGGCTCTTAAAGGAAATAGCAAATGGTGCAATCATTAATAGTGCAGCCACTGAAAATAACGCAGGTAGCCCTACACGAGGTGCGCTACCGCGAACAACAGTTATCCGGGATGGCAAGGATTTAGTGATTAATGGTGAGAAAACTTTTACATCTGCGTCCCCTGTACTCGATTATATTTTAGTTACATGCACAAATGAAATCGGCATTGTTGAAATGATAGTAGTACCTAAGGATAGTCCGGGTGTTTCTATTCTTGAAACATGGGATATGCTTTCTATGAGAGGAACTGCAAGTCATACCCTAATTTTAGAAAATGTTAGAGTTTCTGAAAATCATATCCTGAAAACCTTACCTGCTACCAAGACAGAAGCAAAGGGATGGATGCTTCATATTCCAGCTTGCTACTTAGGGATCGCTGCTGCAGCAAGGAAATATGCAGTTAACTTTGCAGCTTCTTATATCCCCACCTCTTTAGGAAAGCCAATCGCTGAGACTCCAAATATTAAGCAGATAATAGGCGAAATGGAACTAGAGTTATCCATAGCAAGACATATGCTCTATGGGACGGTGGAAAGATATGAGCAAGCAGAAGATAAGACGACCCTTCAAGAGTCACTGGATATTACTAAAATAGCCGTCACGAATGGAGCTATTAAAATAGTCGATTTGGCTATGAAAATAGTTGGCTCAAGAGCCCTATCTCAATCTAATCCGATGCATCGCTACTACCTAAATGTGAGAGCAGGGTTATACAATCCTCCGATGGAAGATATGATAAAGTCGAAATTAGCAAGTGCAGCTATTGTTGCTGTTAAGAAAGACGAAAAATAAAACGAAGCGAATGGAAAGCAGTCCATTCGCTTCGTTTTATTTTTGTTTATGAATTTATAAACTTCCAAACCTGTGGATAAATTGATGGCTAGCTCCATCGCCTTACCCCTCGGGGTCAAATGGATAAAAGCTGTGGTGGCTGAGGAGCTGCCTCCTCGCTTTTCCCCATTTGCCTGTCGGGGCAGACATAGGCGATTGCTCTTTTCTTGTTACGTCCCAAAGGTTAAGAGGACATAAGAGGCTGCATATAAAAAAGTTACAAGATATGTAATGATATACATCATTACTTCAAACATGTTAAGCTTTCTGTCCCTCTTCGTCTTTTTAAGCAGACGAATATATGCATATCCACATAGCCACAGCAATAGGATCGTTACCTCGTTTACACTTTCTATTAAGTTAACCAAAAGTTTTTCTCCTTACCAAGCATATTTAAATCAGGTTTAATTACAGTTATTGTAGAAAACCAAGAACAATCAAGGATAATGAAATTTATATGCTTTTTAATACTGAAGTAGAATTGATTTACACTCTTTCTGGATCCTTATACCAGGTTGGTTCTAGCTCCTCGAAAAAATGGTGATCCTGTAATAATAGATTAATACGTTCCATAAACTTTTCTAATTGCTGAGGAGAGCTTTTAATTGACCAAACTATACTGGAAAAACACATCATAGCTGCATAAATACTATATATCCTCCAAAATTCATTTGGAATATTATCATTAAAATACCCATGTATTTGACCAATTGAAAAAGGTACACTTTCCACTCTACTAGCAATAGGAATTTTCATAAAATCATGCCAAGGATCACCCCAGTCAAAATTGTTAAAATCAATAAGACCCCCATATCTCTGATTGTTCAAAATGATATTTCCCAAATGAAAGTCGTCATGCTGGAATTGATTTGGACGATTCTCCAAATATATATTATTTTGCTCTATAAAATGAATGACTCTCTCCATATTTTCAAAGCTTAAATTATAACTTTTATATTGTTCTAGGTACCTATTATGTTTTTTAATTGAGCGGGTATGCCAGCTCTCCAAATTAAGTGGCGCAGGAAGCATATGTATACGAAAAAGCTCTTTCCCGGCCTCTTTCCCTAATTCATATTGTTGTTGCTCGGATAAATAAGGAAGATAATCTTTTGCTTCCTCTCCTTCTATATAAGTCATGATGTTATAACACAATCCTAATTCATCTATCCTCCCTATCTCTACGGGCATGGGACATTTAATGCGTGATAGACGAAGCTCATTGAGCAGTTGGAATTCTTCCTTTTTTCTCTCATACAATTTAATTTCCATAAGACGTAATACATATTTTTTATCCAATTCATCCGTAACTATAAATTTCAGGTCAGAGGAATATCCTTTTGATAACTCTTGAATACTTTTAGAATGCTTAAGTAAAACTACTTTTTCTTTTATTTCACCAAAATTAACTTTCAAAAGATTGCCTCCTTTCTATCGTTTCAAATACAAATCTAAAGAAACTCACTAACCGAAACAATTTCAAATAGTCCACTTTCTTTTAAAAATTGAGCTACCAAATGGACATGAGCTGCTCCTATTATCAAAAGTACCCGATCATTCGAAGAGGAGATTTCAGCGAGGTTTGCAAACAAAATAAGATTTCGCTGATACCACCATCTCATCCAATCAATTCCCACATAGTCGCTCCCCCGACCTATACGAGCAATATGCATATACATTTCATGTTGCTTTTTTATGTATTTCTCTTCGTTGAGGCTTTTAATAAGTACATCTATCCTTTTTTCACCTAGTGGGAGTATGAGCTTGGAACGGTAATTATCAATTAATTGAAAAA
>NZ_JBAEAP010000056.1:0-3176 GCF_056205495.1 Psychrobacillus sp.
TCCTCTATTATCCCTTAACATTCCTCAATATATTATTAAAAAAACTCATAACATTCCTCAGTATTTCTAAAAATAAAATTATCTTAATATTAGTAATACAGTTTGGATGCAGCTTTTACTATTTATTTAAAATAACGAGTCATTTCATATTAGTTTCGAGTTGTTCTCCTTATGCAAAGGATTTTGGTTCTTTCCTGCCTATTGAGCAATCATCATTTTTTATTAAGTAAATGGAACTACCACTAGCAAGTAGATCTGATAAAGGAAGGTGAAAAAGATTGAAATAAACTAAATACATTAACTTTTCTGATATTTAATACTTTATACATTAAAATTTATATGCTTAAATTCCTAATTTGAGGTATTAAATTTCTACTATATGAATATACTTCTCTTGCAAGGAGGAGCTAACCATGAGGGTATTTATGATTCTATTTATATTTTTCTTAGCTGGATGTAGTGTGCCTGTAAGTGATACTCCAGTGACTATAGAAGAGGAACAAGTACACACAGAAAAATCACAAGAAGAAGAGGTGGAGATCATAAAGCATCCAACTGAGCCGACAATCGTAGAAGTTCCATATGAGGATCAGCACACAGAAGCTGGCTGGAAGCTTACCTTTCGGGATGAATTTGACCTGGATCAGGTCTCCTCTTCTAACTGGAACCTTTTAAATAGCGGCTACAAAGATCATGGTAGACTACATCACTACTTACCAGAACAGGTAACCTCCGATTCTGGTGTTTTAAAGCTAGAGGTTAGTGATACCCCCTATCAAAGCTACCCTTATCGTTCCGGAGCCGTTACGACACAGGGCTTACACCAGCAAATGTATGGAAAGTTTGAAATAAGGGCTAAATTCCCAAAAGGTCAGGGGCTATTCCCTGCTATTTGGCTGCTCCCTACCGACCATTCGTCTTATCCGGAAATCGACATAGTGGAGATGCTTGGCCAATTGCCTAATGAGCTTTGGCATGTTTCTCATCAGAAGGAAGGTAGCCGTGCATTTCACTTGAATGAACATGTAGATGGTTCCGAGTGGCATACGTATACGCTCGATTGGTCATCGGATGAGCTCATTTTTTATATAGATGACGAAATAACCTTCCGAACAAGTAATGTTTCTCATACAGAAATGTATTTACTCATGAATGTAACAGTGGGTGGTACTTGGGTTGGTGACCCTGACTCTTCAACAGAATTCCCTTCTCGTATGGAAGTGGATTATGTAAGGATATATCAAAAATAATAATTTGAGAAAGAAGGATTCATTTGGATTTAATATCTATTAGCTTAACAATAATCTTTGCACTTTATCTGTTACTACAATTGAAGTATATATACAGCTCTCTGAACACCACTAAAACGAAGCTTCTAATTTTGCCAGAGAAAAAGATTTCTGTATTGATACCTGCATACAATGAGGAGCTCGTTTTAAAACAATGCTTAGATAGCTGGTTTCGGTTGGATTATACGGATAAAGAGGCCATATTTATAAATGATGGTTCGACGGATGCTACCTTACACGTATTACAGGAAATGCTTGACTTAGAGGTGACTACTAGAGACTCTGCTGTCCTCTTAAATACTAGGGGCATTAAAAATATTTACCTAAGTAAAAAATATCCTGACATTCTAGTTGTAGATCAGTATAACGGTGGAAAATCAGCAGCCTTAAATACAGGGATTGCTATTGCCACTGGTGAGATTGTCATCACCTTGGATGCCGATTCAATATTAGAAAAAAATAGCTTAAACAAGATTAATGAAGCATTTGTGGATCCAAAGGTGATAGCTGGAGGCGGCATGGTCCACGTTGGTCAGCTCATCAATAAGCAAGGCCTTATTAATTACTCTAAAAACTGGATTATTAAGTATCAGACCTCTGGTTATCTATCATCCTTTTATGTTAGGAAGGTAACTCAAGCAAAACTAAATGTATTAAATGTAGTGTCTGGGGCCTTCGGGGCTTTCAGAAGAGATGTTCTTCAACATATTGGTGGTTATCGAGATACGCTTGGAGAGGACATGGAAATCACCTTCCGTCTTCAAAAATATATGCACAAAAGAAATATGGGAGAAAAAATGATTTTTATACCGGAGGCTGTCTGTTACACAGAGGTTCCAGAGAATTTTGCATCCCTGATGCACCAGCGCATTCGCTGGCAAAAAGGATTTATCGATTGCATTAATCTATACAAGAAAGACTTTTTCACTAGCTTGGGCAAGAAGTTTTCGGGTTTTCTCTTATTTGAGTCAGTTACTCTTAGTGTCATTGGTATGCTGGCAATGATTATTCTTCCCCTTTCCATCATACTCGGGAACATATCTGGCATTACGATCCTGTTGATGGCTATCGCTTGGTTAAGCGAATTTATACTCCGTTTAGTGGCAGTTCAACGTGCAGGACATTACGGCTACAAATTTTCTTTTTTACACTGGCTGCGTATCATCCTGTTCACGATGTGGGAATCTATCACCTATCGCTTTCTGGACACCTTTTTCTTTACTTACGGCACTATTTTATACTTTTTCGGAAGCAGAACGAATTGGAACAAGCTAACTAGAAGCGGTGCTGTACATTTTGAAGACATCGAGCCTGCAAAGGTAATTGCCCAATAAACTAAAGTGATAGATAAATAAACTTCTACTGTAGATAAAGAGGCGATTTCAATTAGAGAGATATTCACTGTCATTAGTATAATTGGATTGATAATCATGGGGTTGCTTGTATTCGAGCCCTTTCGTACCGAGCCTCCCTTACCTTCTATTACGGCAGGCGACACACATATCTCTACTACACAAGGTTACTATTGTTGGAGTGGAATCCTGTCTACTGCCTGCGCTAACCCAGTCAGACCGTTAGACTCTCCTACCTCGGTTTCGCCAGGAGAAGAAATTAACATAGAATAATTTAGGATGAAACCAGTTGCGGAATCCCTGAAGGTGGAGCAAGGCAAAAATAATGTCACTCAAATTCCGATTCATGATCATATCTTCGTAGCTCCAAAAGAAAAAGGGCTCTATCTCTACAATCTGACAGCTTTCTGGAACAATGGAGATGGGAACTATGCTTTTTCGATTATCGTGGAATAGAAAGAAAGAATCCATTCTAAAATAAAATGGATTCTTTCTGTTTCTATTCATTTACACTTGTCGGCGTTGCTTCCTTTAC
>NZ_JBAEAP010000057.1:0-5329 GCF_056205495.1 Psychrobacillus sp.
CAGGACTTAATCTTGGTGGAGGAAAAACTGTAATTATTGGTGATCCATTAAAAGATAAAAATGAAGAAATGTTCCGTGCATTTGGACGTTTCATCCAAGGGTTAAATGGACGTTATATTACAGCTGAAGATGTAGGTACTACGGTTGCAGATATGGACCTTATCCATGAAGAAACTAACTACGTAACTGGTATTTCAGAGGCGTGTGGTTCTTCAGGTAACCCATCTCCAGTAACAGCTTATGGTGTTTACGTTGGGATGAAGGCTGCAGCTAAAGAAGCATTTGGTTCTGATTCATTAAAAGGAAAAACAATTGCAGTACAAGGCGTAGGGAACGTTGCTTATACGCTATGTGAATTCCTACATGAAGAAGGAGCAAAATTAGTTGTTGCTGATATTAACCAAAAATCGGTGGATCGTGCAGTAGAAGCATTCGGTGCTGTACAAGTAGGAACAGATGAAATCTACTCACAAGACGTAGATATCTTTGCTCCTTGTGCGCTTGGGGCAATTATTAACGATAACACGATTCCTCAATTGAAAGCTAAAGTAATCGCTGGTTCAGCTAATAACCAATTGAAGGATACAACACATGGCGACATCATTCATGAAATGGGTATCGTTTATGCACCTGATTATGTTATTAACTCTGGTGGAGTGATCAATGTAGCAGATGAATTATATGGTTACAACCATGACCGTGCGATGAAACGCGTGGCAGGTATTTATGACAAAATTGAACGTATTTTTGAAATTTCTAAACGTGACGGAATTCCAACTTATGTTGCTGCGGACCGTTTAGCTGAAGAGCGTATCGCGCGTGTAAGCAAATCTCGTAGCCAATTTTTACAAAACGGAAAACATATTTTAAATGGCCGTTAATCAATAATTATATCCTAGTAGCAAATTGGCCGACTTTATAGATTCCTTGTAAAGCCGGCCTTCTTATTTGGAAGGAGACGATTCATTTGGCAAAAGAATACGACGTAGTAATTATTGGTGGAGGAACTGGTGGGTATGTAGCTGCCATTCGTTCAGCTCAACTAGGTTTAAAAACAGCAATTGTTGAAAAAGGCAAACTAGGTGGTACATGTTTACATAAAGGCTGTATACCAAGTAAAGCATTACTTCGAAGTGCCGAGGTTTTTTCTACTACTAAAAATCATGCAGCCGACTTTGGTGTAAATACAAGTGAAGTAACATTAGATTTTAGTAGAGTGCAAGCCCGTAAGGAATCCATTGTGGACCAATTATTCCAAGGAGTTCAGGGGTTGATGAAAAAAGGCAAGATTGATGTGTATGAAGGAACAGGCAGAATGCTCGGGCCATCCATTTTCTCTCCGTCTCCTGGGGGGACCGTCTCGGTTGAGATGAACAATGGAGAAGAAAATGAAATGCTTATCCCGAAAAATGTAGTCATTGCCACTGGTTCACGCCCTCGCTCTTTGCCAGGTTTATCAATAGATGGTTCTCTAGTGATGACATCAGATGAGGCGCTAGCAATGACAGAGCTACCTAAATCTATTCTCATAGTAGGTGGAGGAGTAATCGGTATAGAATGGGCTTCCATGCTAAACGACTTTGGGGTAAAAGTAACAGTCATTGAATACGCAGATCGAATTATCCCTACGGAAGACAAGGATATTTCTAAAGAAATGCAAAAGCTTTTAGGGAAAAAGGGAATCACATTTGCAACAAACGCAAAAGTACTTCCAGATACTTTAGATACAGCTGAAAATGCAGTAACAATATCTGCTGAGGTTAATGGAGAGACTCAATCATTTACTGCTGAGAAAATGCTTGTATCTGTTGGTAGACAAGCAAACACAGAAGGTATTGGTATAGAAAATACAGATATCGTGATCGAAAATGGATTTATAAAGGTTTCGGAAACGTTTCAAACAAAGGAATCTCATATATATGCCATTGGCGATGTAATTGGTGGTCTTCAATTGGCACATGTGGCAAGCCATGAGGGGATTACAGCAATAGAGCATATTGCTGGCGAAGATATAATTCCAATGGATTATAATCTTGTATCTCGCTGTATTTATGCAAGTCCTGAAAGCTCAAGTGTAGGAATTACAGAGCAACAGGCAAGAGAAAAGGGATTTGATGTAAAGGTAGGCAAGTTCTCTTTTAAAGCAATTGGTAAGGCTCTTGTGTACGGTGAATCAGATGGCTTTGTTAAAATTGTGGCCGACAAAGAAACCAATGACATATTAGGTGTTCATATGATTGGTCCACACGTAACAGATATGATTTCAGAGGCTGGCTTGGCAATGGTTCTTGATGCTACTCCTTGGGAAATTGCACATACAATTCATCCACATCCAACCTTAAGTGAAATAATGGGAGAAGCAGCGTTAGCTGTTGATGGTAAAGCTATTCATATGTAAAAAAAAGGGGGATCTCTATATGACAAACAATCGTCATGAGGAATTAGGGTTATCAAATGAAGACGTATTAAAGATGTTCGAGACGATGTTAATGGCACGCCGTATTGATGAGCGTATGTGGCTGTTAAACCGTGCAGGAAAAATTCCATTCGTAATCTCTTGTCAGGGACAAGAGGCAGCTCAGGTAGGAGCGGCATTTGCTTTAGATAATACAAAGGACTATATCGCTCCTTACTATCGAGATATGGGAGTAGTATTACATTTTGGTATGACTCCAAAAGATTTAATGCTATCAGCATTTGCTAAAGCCGAGGATCCAAACTCAGGCGGTCGTCAAATGCCAGGACATTTCGGTCAAAAGAAAAATCGTATTTTAACAGGCTCCTCACCAGTTACAACGCAACTTCCTCATGCAGTAGGTGTTGCTTTAGCTGCCAAGATTGAAAAGAAAGATTTCATTACCTTTGTTACATTAGGAGAAGGTTCTTCAAACCAAGGAGATTTCCATGAAGGATTGAACTTTGCAGGAGTACATCAATTACCTTGTATAACAATGGTTGAAAACAATAAATATGCAATATCAGTACCTTTTGAGCGTCAGGTTGCTAGTAAGAATGTAGCAGACCGTGCTAGTAGCTACGGAATGCCAGGCGTAACGGTGGATGGTAAAGATCCAATCGAAGTGTATCGAGTAGTAAAAGAAGCTGCTGACCGCGCAAGAAACGGAGAAGGACCAAGTCTTATCGAGGCAGTTACTTACCGTTTGACAGCCCATTCATCAGATGACGATGACAGACAATACCGTACTGCAGAAGACATTGCAGAAGGTAAAGCTTTAGATCCTATTATAACATTCGCTAAATATTTAAGAGATTTAGATATTCTTTCTACCGATTTAGAAAAAGAGATTAATGACCGCATTATGAAGGAAGTAAATGAGGCAACTGATTATGCAGAGGCTGCACCATATGCTGCTCCAGAAGATGCATTAAAACATGTTTATGCTGAAAAAGACGGGGGGAACGCATAATGGCAATCATGTCTTATATAGATGCAATAACACTTGCAATGAAAGAAGAGATGACCCGCGATGAGCGCGTTTTCGTTCTTGGGGAAGATGTTGGTCGTAAGGGCGGCGTGTTCAAAGCAACAAACGGACTTTACGATGAATTCGGTGAATATAGAGTGTTAGATACACCACTTGCAGAATCTGCTATTGCAGGTGTAGGAATCGGAGCCGCAATGTATGGTCTTCGTCCAATCGCAGAAATGCAATTTGCAGATTTTATCATGCCTGCAGTCAACCAAATTATCTCTGAGGCATCTCGTATTCGCTACCGTTCTAACAATGACTGGACTTGTCCTATTGTATTCCGAGCTCCTTTTGGTGGTGGTATTCATGGTGCACTATATCACTCTCAATCTGTAGAGGCTATCTTTGCTAACCAGCCTGGACTAAAAATAGTTATTCCCTCTACTCCGTATGATGCGAAAGGATTGTTAAAAGCAGCTATTCGTGATGAGGATCCGGTTATGTTTTTTGAACACAAGCGTGCTTATCGCCTTATTAAAGGAGAAGTACCGGACGGCGATTATACGATTGAAATTGGTAAGGCAGATGTAAAGCGTGAAGGGGAAGATATTACTGTTATCACTTATGGCTTAGCAGTACATTTCGCTCTTCAAGCTGCAGAACGCTTAGAAAAAGATGGTATTTCAGCTCATATTTTAGATTTACGTACGATTTACCCATTAGACAAAGATTCAATTATAGAAGCTGCATCTAAAACAGGTAAAGTATTGCTTGTAACGGAGGATAACAAAGAAGGTAGTGTAATCAGTGAGGTCGCAGCGATTATTGCCGAAAATTGCTTGTTTGACTTAGATGCTCCGATTATGCGCCTTGCTGGTCCTGATGTTCCAGCTATGCCATATGCGCCTACTATGGAAAAATTCTTTATGATTAATCCAGATAAAGTCGAAAAAGCAATGCGTGAGCTGGCGGAATATTAAGCTATGGAAAAACGCCTAAGCAAATTTGATCTATAAAGGAGGAACCCATATGGCACTAGAACAAATTAAAATGCCTCAGCTTGGGGAAAGTGTAACCGAGGGAACAATCGAAAAATGGTTAGTAAAACCAGGCGATCATGTCAATAAGTATGACGCACTTGCAGAGGTTAACACAGATAAAGTAACTGCAGAAGTACCTTCTTCCTTCACCGGAGTTATTAAAGAACTAATTGCCAATGAAGGAGATACACTTGCAGTAGGAGAAATCGTTTGTACGATTGAAACAGAGGGAGGCTCTTCTGAAGAAATCGTAGAGGTAAAGGAAGCTGCGCCTGAAGAACCAACTGCGGAAACGGTTAAACCAGCTGAAGTGAATAAGCATGCACAGTCAGCGCCAGCAGACCGTGCAAAAGGAGCAAAAGCTCGTTACTCACCTGCAGTTCTTAAACTTTCCCAGGAGCATGATATAGACCTTTCTTTAGTCACAGGTACTGGTAATGAAGGTAGAATTACTCGTAAGGATTTATTGAAAATAATTGAAAGTGGAGAAATTCCACAAGCTGCACCAACTAGCGAGCCTAAGATGGAGGAAAAACCGGCTATAGCTTCAGCTCCGGCTAACTCACAACCAAAACCAGCTGCTATGAATGTACCAGTTGGAGCAGGTGACATCGAAATTCCAGTAACTGGGGTCCGTAAGGCAATTGCTGCAAATATGCTTCGTAGTAAGCATGAGGCACCTCACGCTTGGACGATGATTGAAGTGGATGTGACGAACCTAGTACAGTACCGTGATTCGATAAAAAATGAATTTAAACAAAAAAAAGGCTTTAATGTAACTTATTTTGCATTCTTTGTTAAAGCAGTTGCACAAGCATTAAAAGAATTTCCAATGATGAATTCTATGTGGGCTGGCGA
>NZ_JBAEAP010000058.1:0-3966 GCF_056205495.1 Psychrobacillus sp.
GGAGCTCCGTTTTTTGCATATTTACTCCGTAAAACAGGAGGTGGCTGGAATTGATTTTAGAGGTAAAGGGTGGAAACTACTTTTATAAAAAAGTGAAGAATCCTAATGCTCAAGGTTTTGTATATTTGAATGATATTAACTTTGAGCTTCGTCCTGGAGAAATAATGTCTATTCTAGGTCCAAACGGTGCGGGAAAGACTACGTTGTTAAAATGTATGATGGGTTTACAAGAATGGAAAAGAGGAGCAACTTTACTAGATGGCAAACCACTTTCTCAGATGAATTCGAAGGAAGTTTGGACAAAAATTGGTTATGTACCTCAAGCATCTAGTATGACATTCAGCTATTCTATCTTGGATTTAGTGACAATGGGTAGAGCAGTATATATTCGTTCCTTTGCCCAGCCCTCTAAAAAAGACTATGCCTTGGCTTTAGAAGCCTTAGATTCAGTAGGCATCAAGCATTTAGCAGAGGAATCCTGCACATCTGTAAGCGGAGGGGAGCTACAGTTAGCGCTAATCGCCCGAACCCTAGTGGCAGATCCAGAGATTTTAGTACTAGACGAGCCGGAGTCCCATTTAGATATGCAAAAGCAAAAGGTGATCCTGCAAACAATAAAAAAACTAGCAAAAGAAAAGGGCTTGGCCTGTGTCATCAATACTCATTACGCAAATCATGCATTTTATCTAGGAGATAAAGTATTAATGGTTGCTAAAGAAATGCCTGTCATAACCGGGCCAGTTTCAGAGATTATGACGGAGAAAAATATTTTAGATTATTTCCAAATTGCTGTAAAGCGTCTGAGACATGAAATGGACGGACAAATTTATGAAACGGTTGTTCCTACGTATTTTGGCAATGATCTATAGGACGACTGGACAGCAGAGCATAAAGGACAAAAGAGTAGACGTTTCAATGTCTACTTTTTTTATTTAAAGAATCTATGTATGCGATAATAAATTATTGCATTTCATAAAGTAATTCATAAGTATTAATAATTCTGGGGTGACAAGCAGAAAATAAGGCATATTTGACCAGCTATAAGTTGAATGTATATTGGTTTCTGTATATAATAACAATAAATAAGCAAGTTAAAGGACTGGATACTGCAATATCCAGTCCTACAATATGCAGCCGCAGAAAGAGCGGTTGGTCCTAGGTCAGAAATAACCGTCAAACCTTTGCCAGGGGACGGTTATTTCTTTTTTATGAAGAAAATAATCAATGTCACTACGATAGAAAAAGCTGTTAGGAAGACAGCACTTAGCTGCATTAACAAATTAATCGATTCGTAAATTGTCATTGGCATCACCCCTTTGAAAGAAGTGACCGCCGCCCAACCTGGTATGCAATTGCACTTTCTATTATAACATATTTACGAACTAATGTTCTATTTTATTTGTGTAATACCTGTTTAAACATTAAAAAACCGCCATTTGGCGGTTTTTAAATCTCTATCTGCATTGGTCTTTTCGCGCGAATATCTCCGAGCAAAAATTTACCATATGGGATAACGTTTTGAATGATAATAGAAATAATGATTGGAATAACTGTACATAATATAGTGTAACCGACCACTCCGTATTCAAAGTAATCGTTCAAAATCATGTCCGTAAAAATATGTAAGTACATAATAGCTATGGAATGATTTTCAATTTTTCGTAGCCATTCCATTGAAAGAATTTTAGTAATTCTTTGGAAAAAGCCTACGATTACAATGATAAAGGAAATCGGGATAATTAAATCTAATAGCATATGATCATAACGAAGAAATTTCATACTCAGTTTGTAATTTATCAATCCATTTTGATCTAGTAGAATCATTCCAAAAGCTAACGCTCCTGCACTGAATAGCCAAGGCTTGGTGACGTTCATCCACAAAGATTTACCGTAGTAGCCTAATGAAAAGTATACAACTGCCATCAATACGACATCTAAATTCCATACCATTGGGATAGATTGTGCTGATTCTACTGCTGATTCACTGATTACTTCTCTAGCAAAAATACTTTGAAGATGCGCGGCAATATAGCAAAAGGCAAGGAGACTTATTTGTTGTACTTTGCTTAAATATTTTGTCATCCACATAAATAGTAAATAAGTAAAGAATAGAGTAGTAACAAACCAGAAAACTCCGTAAGCGCCCCGGACAAATCTACCAGCAATGAATAATTTCCACAAATCGTTTAAATACCAAGAAAAATCGTGATTTCCTTGGGATATTTCCATACCATATCGAATACCTGTAATCGTTAAAAGGAAAAATAGATAAGGTACCATTAGTTGCAAAAATCTTTTCTTTACTGTTTTATTAGATGATGTATCTTCTTTTATTTCCTTGAAGAAGATTCCACTCAATAGAAAAAATGCTGGCATATGAAACCAGTAAATATACTTTGATAGAGGGAAATCTAGTTCTCCAGGGTAGTGTCCTATAACAACGAGGATCATTAAAAAACCCTTTGTTACGTCTACCCATGTGACTCTTTTCTTGTTCATGATGTTCCTCCATAGCCGTCTCATATGTTTGTATAGCCACTTTTTAGTGAATATAAACTTAAAGAGAGAAAAAAATAATAGAATGGAGGCTTGATAAAAATGACAACTGTTGTTTGCTTTGGTGATAGTATCACAGCTAGAAAGGAAGGTAATCCAAGTTCTGCGCTTACATATAAGCTATCTCACAAATTACCGAACTATAATTTTATCAATGCCGGAGTCTCGGGCAATACAACTGAACAGGCGATTGAACGTTTCGCTGCAGATGTAATTGCTAAAAAACCTGACTATGTCACAATTCTTTTTGGTTCGAATGATTCTGCCACATATCGTTTAGTAGACTTAGAATTATTCAAGCGTAATATAACGACCTTTGCGAAGGTCATTAGTCCAAGTAAGACTATTCTTATTTCACCGCCTCCAGTAGACGAATCTTTGCAGGAGAATCGCTCTAATGAGTCCTTGCTACAATATACAACCGTTGTAAGAGAGGTAGCTGAAGAGACAGGTAGTCACTACATAGATTTTTTTACTGCTATGTATTCAAGAGAAGATTACAAAGAGCTACTAGTTGGTGAAAAGGGCGATGGTCTTCATTTTGGAGATGCAGGCTATGACATGCTGTCCGATTTAATCGCTCAAAAACTTATGGAGATAAACTTGCATCATCCTAAAAAGGGTTTATTGGAAAAGGTAATTGGCTTGTTTTTTGAAAAAGAAAAATAACGTATGTTATTACTGGCATTGGGAAACTCTATACATGAGTATCCAATGAAGGAGTGATAGCAATGCTTCAGTTAAACACAGAATTAGAAGGTAAGACAGCATTTTTTGGAGATTTACAAGATCGTATATCGAGTTTAGGTTATACAATCGGAGGAAACTGGGATTACCATAAAGGTAGCTTTGATTCTATTCTTTGACGCGAGGAAGGAGAAACCATTTATCTTCGAATTCCTTTTACGGTGACGCAAGGAGAACTTGATGATTATGAGGCGCATATTAAATTCCAATCTCCTTATTTAATAAAACATGTCGTTAACGTTGGTTTGGATAAGGATGAAAATTCGTTGCTAACCACTACAGGTTTTGATCAGTTTCAATCACCGATAGATCAGGACGGCAACATTTCCGACAAAAATCGCTGGGAGCATGCTGGCGAGCAGGAAGTAGAAAAAGTGCTTCGATTATTGCAATAACATTAATATAAGGGCTGTCTCACATAGGTGAGGTGGTCCTTTTGTTTGTTGGAGTAGAAAGCTCAAAGCTGGTAGGGGATAGGGTAGAAGATGTGGACGAGTCTGCGATGGATTGTCGTAAACGGATAGGCTTGAGGGGAGCAGGCGGTTGATTGTCGTAAATTATGGAGTGATTGTAGTAATCCGTGGATTGATTGTAGTAAAGTAGCGCGGGATTGTCGTAAATGGGATTGCTCGAGGGAAGCCTGGAAGTTGATTGTCGTAAATT
>NZ_JBAEAP010000059.1:0-3704 GCF_056205495.1 Psychrobacillus sp.
GATGTAGAACTATGTGAGCTGTATCTTCAGCTAATAAATGTTGTGCTTTAATATACTGTTGTTCTCTTTCTTCTGGATCCATATTTTTAGCAGCAGCTGCTAATAACTCTTCTACTTCTTCATTGTAATAATCAATTTGACCTTTAAATCTCTCAAAGTTATACCAATCTAGTGCATTCGCAGCATCAAACATAGAGTTACCTAAAGCTAGTAAATAAGCATCCTTGTTTTTACCTGAACTACGAAGCTCAACGAAGGTACTCCACTCCATGAACTCAACTTTTGCTTTTACGCCAATTGCACTCCACATTCCAGCAACCATCTCAGAGATTTCAGCATCCTGTAAATAACGTCCTTTTGGAGAGTGGAAAGTCATTTCAAAGCCATCTGGATAGCCTGCTTCCGCCAATAATCTTTTTGCTTCTTCTACATTATAGTTGTACGTATTATAAAGATCTTCAGCAAAACCAAAGTTCCCTGGTGCAACACGCGTAATCGTTGGTATACCAGCTCCATTTAGAAGGTTATCTGTAATTGCCTTGTTATCAATTGCTAAGTCTAATGCTTTTCTTACTCTAGGATCTGATGTCGGATATCCTTCCGTTGAACGTAAGAAGATCATTACTGTTCGGTTAGAAGCACCTTGCGATAAATATGTTCCATCGTTTTTTTCTACACGCTCCCACTCACTTGGTGGTATGTTTGTTGCAATGTCAACTCCACCTGTTAATAACTCGGAAACACGCGTAGAGTTTTCAGGGATTACACGGAATACAACTTCATCCCATTCTTTATTTTTTCCAGCGAAATAATCCTCGTAGACTTCTAGGACGATGCGATCGTCACGCTTCCATTCAACAAATTTAAATGGTCCTGTCCCAACTGGATTATCCAAGAAATGATCCATTCCGTGCTCTTCAATATATTCAGAAGGAAGGATACTAGAAGCTATCCTTGAAATTCTATTCAGTAAGGCTGGATCTGGTTCGTGTGTAATAATACGGAGTGTAAGCTCATCAATCACTTCTACCTCTTTAATAGCTTTATAGTTAATGTGATCAAGTAATGTTGAATCAAGTGCAACTCTTTCAAGTGAGAATTTAACATCCTCAGAATCTAACGCCTCACCGTTATGGAAAGTAACTCCTTCTTTTAGCTTTACTTCCCAAGTAGTATCGTCTATCTTTTTATAGCTCTCAGCTAAGTCTGGGACAATCTCACCTGTCTCATTATCACGTTTAAACAGATAGTTAAACATGTTCACGTGAATTGCTTCAGTAGAAGTATTTGTATGGTTATGAACATCAAATGTCACCATGTCCGTCCCCATTGCAATCGTTAACGTTCGATCCTCTTTGTCGCCCTCAGAAGATTCCTCGCCATTACATGCAGCCAACAATCCCACTGTCAAAAGCACAGTGCTAGCTAGTCCTAACCATTTCTTCATACTCATTCCCCTTTTCTATATATTCTCGTAAATCCCATACTTACTGCTCTTTTGAATGATTGTCGATGTAATCAAGAGCGAATTGTGCCAGTAAAGCGGAGCCATATGGCAGTGCATCTTCATCAATATCAAATTTCGGGTGATGATTTGGATAGACACACTCCTTTTCTTCGTTATAGGTTCCTAATCGGAAGAAAATGCCTGGCACCTTCTCAGCATAGTAAGCAAAATCCTCGCCACCCATGCTCGGATTAACAATCAATAATTTACTGTCACCCAATATCTTTTCAGCAACTAAATCTAATAAAGGAATCAAGCGATTATCATTTTTAACAGAAGGATAACCAAATTTATAATCGAATTTATAAGTAGCCCCCATTCCTTCACAGATGCCTTTAATATACTGTTCCATTCTTTTGGAAATAATTTTTCTCAATGATGGGTCTAAAACTCTCACTGTTCCTTCCATACGAACAGATGGAGCGATGACATTTCTCTTAAAGCCACCCTCAATTTTACCTATTGTCAAAACAGCTGGTTTCAAAGGGTCAACTGAACGGCTCACAATTTGCTGCAAGGAAGAGATTACCTCTGCCGCAACCGTAATCGAATCAATGGACATATGAGGATGAGCTGCATGACCACCCTCTCCAATCACTTCTATGTCGAAAGAATCCGCACATGCCATTGCTACATCTTTCGCAACCGTTATAAATCCTGTACTTGCAGTAGGATGAACGTGCAAACCGGCAATAACATCGACATTTGGGTTTTCAAGTACCCCTTCTTTAACCATATGTAAAGCCCCTGCTAACCCTTCCTCAGCCGGTTGAAAAATAAACTTTATATTCCCTTTCAACGGTCTCTGCTTACTAAGTATCTTGGCCGCTCCCAACAAAATAGTCGTATGAGCATCATGCCCACATAAGTGAGCTACACCCGGAACAGTCGAAGCATATGTAACAGATTTCTCATCTTGTATAGGAAGCGCATCCATATCTGCCCTTAATGCAACAGTCGGACCTGGCTGAGTACCTCGCAGAAGAGCAACTATTCCAGTTTTCGCCACCGGTGCCTGAATCTCAAAACCAAGATCTTTCAAATTCTCTAAAACAAACTTTGACGTCTCATACTCTTCAAATGACAACTCTGGATTCATATGAAGATGTCTACGCCACTCAATTAATTGATCCTTCAAAGCAAGTGCCTCTTTAAGTAACCTGTTCGCTTCTACTGCCGTATCTTTCATTTAGCCATCCTACCCCGCCTCTTTATACTAAATATTGTGAAATATCAATATTTTCTGAATATTAAGTATAATGTTAAAGAAAAATAGTTCTTTAGTCAATATTATATTTACATATTTTTACCAAATACACTTGAAAACACAGCGTCAAATTAGGCTCGTCATACCGTGTAAATGAGGTTGTTGAGTTCCAAAATATTTTTAAAATTAAGCGGAAGAAATGGAGAGTGATAGGACTTAAAAAACCCCAAGATTTACATGATTATTAATGAAAGAAATTATTCTGAGAGTAGAGGAAGCAAAAACTTCTCCGACAAAAAATCGGATAGGCTTTTGGAATTGTAGGTTATTTTTTGAATAGTTTCTGACATAGGGATTAGGGATCCTATCTAAAAAGGAAGTGTCCCGCTGTTATTAGCAGCGGACACTCCCCATGTGACAACGCGGAAAAATATAAGTGTCTAACTAAGTAACTTTTCTCACTTTTCATCTTATCGGTCACCTAGATCGTTAATATCAACAGTAACAAAATGAAGTAAACCCGCAATACCTACGAAAATTTATAGTGGGAGAAGTGATCTTTCTCTCTGTTAAGGTGAAGAAGATTGTTCTCTTGTTAATTATACTATCGATTACCAGTAGTCCTTTTTGAATTGAATTTATGTAAAAGTTAAAAAAGCAGAAATGTTGTCTAAGCAACGTTTCTGCTTTTCTCATCCTTTTTATAATACCTTTATCATTCAAATTCATATGAAATTGCAGATAACGCATATAACGGTGCTGTTTCTGCTCGTAATATACGAGGTCCAAGTGACATTGTTTTTGCTCCAGCTTCAATGAGTGCATCACTTTCTTTACGTGAGATGCCCCCTTCTGGACCGAAAATACATAAAATTGTTTGCCCACCATCTGCTTTCAACTGCTGAAGCTTGTCTGCAAATCGTTGACGTACTTCCAGCTTCGCATCTTCCTCATCCGCAATAAATACTGCATCATAAAATGAAATCGTTG
>NZ_JBAEAP010000060.1:0-6576 GCF_056205495.1 Psychrobacillus sp.
TGGTATTCAGTATGCAGGTGTAGCAGCTTATTTAGCAGATGCAGAAAATGGCAATGTAAACTTATTCATATAAGAGGTGACATATGGAAACAATACTTATCATAGCAATCGTAGCAGTATTTTTAATATGGCGCTTTAAACCGACAAAAGGGATTCAAAATATATCTACGGTTCAGTTAAAACAAATGATTAACGATAAGGATAAAGTATTTGTCGATGTAAGAACAAAAGGTGAATTCAAATCACGAAATATACCCCAATTTAAAAATATACCACTTGGTTCTGATCTTTCGAAGTTACCAAAAGACAAGGAAATCATTGTAATCTGTCAAAGTGGTATGCGCTCAAGTCAAGCGTGTAAGCAATTAAAAAAATTGGGATTTACTAAAGTAACGAATGTCCGTGGTGGCATGAGTGCATATTAGGAGGATATTAACATGAAAACAATTTTACCAGAGCAGGTACAACAAAAGCTACAAGCAGGGGAAGACCTAAATTTAATTGACGTGCGTGAGGTTTCTGAAGTTGAGGCAGGTCATATCCCTGGTATCATCCATATACCACTAAACCTGTTAGAATTTCGTTTACACGAATTAGATAAGACTAAACCGTACATTATGGTTTGCCGTTCAGGTGGTCGCAGTGGCCAAGCAACAACGTTTTTAGAATCTCAAGGTTTTGATGTGACGAATATGTCTGGCGGAATGCTTGAATGGAATGGCGAAATTAAATAAATTATAAATTATTTTTTTTAAAAAATTATACCCTAACCGGTATAGGTGGAGGTTACAAATGTTTAAATCAGATGTGCAACTAGATGCAAAGGGCTTAGCTTGCCCAATGCCAATCGTAAAAACTAAAAAAGCAATGAATGATGTAGAAGAAGGTCAAGTTTTAGAAATACAAGCTACAGATAAAGGCTCTGTCGCGGATTTAGCAGCTTGGTCAAAAACAGTGGGACACCAATACATTGGTTCTCATGAAGAAAATGGTGTGTTTTATCATTATATTCGAAAATGTAATCCAGAAATTAGCGAGCAACAAGAAAAGTCATTTGAACAAACGGTTTCAAATGAAGAAGCAATCGCTGGTGATGGCTTAATCTTAGATGTGCGTGAAGCAGCAGAGTATGGATTCGGCCATATCCCAGGTGCGAAATCGATCCCAATGGGTGAGTTAGAAAATCGTTTATCTGAATTAGATCAAGAGCAAACCATTTATGTCATTTGCCGTACTGGTACTCGCTCGGACATGGCTGCACAGCAATTGACAAAAGCAGGTTTTAAAAAAATATATAATGTCTTACCTGGTATGTCAGGGTATGAAGGCGAATTACAGAAAGAGGTTGAATAATATGTCAAACAAAGTAGCAATAATTGCATCTAACGGCGGTTTATTTGATGCATATAAAGTATTTAACATTGCAACAGCAGCGGCAGCTTCTGATAAGGAAGTAGCAATTTTCTTTACTTTTGAAGGCTTGAACCTTATCCATAAGCAGGGTATGCACGCACTTGAAATGCCAGCAGGCAAAGAGCATTTTGCAGAAGGCTTCGCGAAGGCCCAAGTCCCAGCAATTCCACAATTGGTTGAGATGGCTCAGGAGCTAGGTGTAAAATTTATTGCTTGCCAAATGACAATGGATGTTATGGGTTTAACAAAAAATGATTTTGTAGACGGTATTGATGTAGGTGGAGCAGTTACGTTCCTAGAATTCGCGAAAGATGCATCACCAACATTAACATTTTAATTAGGTAATGGGAGGGGAGTTCCCTTCCGACCTAAAAATTTTTAATAAAAATATACCTATGGGGGTACTTGTTTATGACAGTAAATATATGGACAGCTGCTGATGTAGCTCGAAAAGTAATTGATAATAAAGAATTATTTATATTAGACGTCCGAAATGCAGATGCATTTGAGGATTGGAAAATTGAAGGGCATAAATTTGAGTATTTAAATATTCCATATTTTGATCTTTTAGATGGTGTAGAAGAGATACTAGACCAAATTCCTACTGATAAAGATGTTTTAGTAGTATGTGCTAAGGAAGGCTCATCTATCATGATTGCTGAAATGCTGTCAGATGCTGGCCGTGAAGTTGCCTATTTAGCTGGTGGGATGAAATCCTGGTCTATGTATTTAGAGCCAATTAAAGTAGGAAATCTTGCAAATGGTGGTGAGCTATACCAATTCGTACGTTTAGGAAAAGGCTGCTTATCCTACATGGCAATTTCTGA
This sequence comes from Psychrobacillus sp., assembly GCF_056205495.1. Lineage (NCBI taxonomy): Bacteria > Bacillati > Bacillota > Bacilli > Caryophanales > Bacillaceae > Psychrobacillus > Psychrobacillus sp. The sequence goes on from NZ_JBAEAP010000060.1 coordinate 2,241, forward strand.
AGGTGAGGCAGCGTTTATAGATGCAGTCCGTTTCGCAGAAGTATTTACAAATTTTGCACAGGAAAAAGGTGTAGAAATCAAGCATGTATTTGATACTCACTTACACGCCGACCATATTTCAGGAGGACGTCATATCGCTGCTGAAACAGGAGCAACCTATTATTTACCGCCGAAGGATGCAGAAGAGGTTGTGTTTGACTATAAACCACTTACAGACGGTTTAACTGTACAGCTTGGGTCAACAAAAATTGATGTAGGTGCGCTTTACTCACCAGGTCATACAATTGGTTCAACTTCATTTGTGATTGATGAAAAGTACTTATTAACTGGGGATATTTTATTCATCGATTCGATTGGGCGTCCTGATTTAGCCGGTCTGGCAGAGGATTGGGTAGCCGATTTACGCGAAACATTATACTCTCGCTATCGTTCATTAGCTGAAGATCTAATCGTATTACCAGCACACTTTATGATTATTGAAGAGCTAAACGAAAATGGTACTGTAGCAAAACGTTTAGGAGATCTGTTTGCAGAAAATCATGGCTTAAATGTAGAGGACGAGGAAGTATTCCGTTCAATGGTAACAGACAACTTGCCTCCTCAACCAAATGCCTATCAGGAAATTCGCCATGTAAACATGGGCAAAATTACACCAAGTAATGAAGAGCAAACGGAAATGGAAATCGGACCAAACCGTTGTGCAGTACGTTAATTTTCATAACAAAGGAAATATTATTTATACGCTTGTCTCTTAGAGAGAAGTTTATACTGACAACAAATAATACGAGAAGAGGAATATAACATGAACATTACTAAAACATTAGATGCAAAAGGATTAGCATGTCCAATGCCAATCGTTCGTACGAAAAAAACAATTGATACGATTAATTCTGGAGAAATACTAGAAGTATTAGTTACGGATAAAGGTGCGTTAAATGACTTTACAGCGTGGTCAGCAGCTGGTGGGCATACAATTGTTGAACAAAAAGAAGAAGACGGCGTGCTATTCTTTTATATTCAAAAAGCTTAACAGTAATAATAGCGAGTAGAATATTCTTCTACTCGTTTTTTTACAGAAAGAAGGGACAGACATTATGGATTTTTCCATTACATTTATAGTTGTTATTTTTGCCCTTGGATTTATAGGGTCATTTGTTTCGGGCATGTTAGGAGTTGGGGGCTCCATCATTAAATACCCCTTGCTATTATACGTTCCACCCCTATTTGGACTGGTAGCATTTTCTGCGCATGAAGTATCAGGAATTAGTGCGATTCAAGTATTCTTCGCTTCTATTGCAGGTGTTTGGGCATATCGAAAAAGTGGACTGCTTCATAAGGATTTGATCATTTATATGGGTGGGGCAATTTTACTTGGAAGCTTTATTGGTAGTTACGGTTCAGGATTTTTATCGGAGGACGCTGTTAATATTGTGTACGGAACACTCGCTATAATTGCAGCGGTTATGATGTTTATTCCACGTAAAACTATAGAGGAAAATGCTAAAATTTCGTTCAATAAAGTTCTTGCAAGTAGCCTAGCACTCATTGTTGGTATTGGATCTGGGATCGTTGGAGCAGCTGGTGGCTTTTTACTCGTACCAATAATGCTTACCGTTTTAAAAATACCAACACGTGTTACAATTGCGACCAGTTTAGCAATCACCTTTATTTCTTCTATTGGTGGTAGTGTAGGTAAAATTATGACTGGTCAAATTGAGTACTGGCCTGCGTTCATAATGATTATTGCAAGTATCATCGCAGCACCTTTAGGAGCAAAAATTGGTCAAAAAATGAATGTGAAAATTCTACAATGGCTGTTAGCTATTATGATTGGTGCAACAGCTATTAAAATTTGGATCGATATTTTACAGTAATACACGAAGAAAAGATTTAAAGATGTATCTCGTGAATCAAGGTTTTTGTTTTGGATAAACGTTTCACTTTAGCTAAGATTTCTATGAATCTCTATTATAAATCTATATCCTAATTAGTTCCTAGATAATCCAGTTCCATCAAATACAGTAATAATTTTATGAAAAGATGGTTATTAATGAAACAACCAATGAAATTTTAAATAGACTCAATAAACTATTTTTTGTTAAATATACGTTTTTTTAATAAAATGATGTATAGTTAAGTTCGATTAAATTTAAGGAGCAAGACATGAAAAATTTTATTGTTATTACTTTGGGTTCGTTATTAATGGCTGTTGCACTGAACTTATTCTTAGTTCCTCATGAAGTTATTCTTGGTGGTTTTTCTGGGATAGGTATGATTATAGGGATTCTTACTGGCTGGAACATAGGTTGGATAATTTTCCTTTTGAATATCCCTGTGTTTATTCTTGGCTTTATAAGTATTGGGAAAAAGTTTGTGGCATATAGTATGTATTCTGTTTTCCTTACGAGTTTAGCAATGCAATATATTCCGGTTTATCAGATTACAGAAGATATTTTATTGTCCTCTGTTTTTGGAGCAGTAATAGGTGGTGCGGCTACCGGAATGATTATTAAATTCAATGGCTCTACTGGAGGAATAGATATTATTGGGCTTGTTATTACCAAAAAGAAGGATTTCTCATTAGGTACTTTAATGCTAGTCATGAACAGTGTAATTGTATTAGCTTCTGGTTACTTCATAGGCTGGGAGCAAACGATGTATACATTACTAGTTCTATATGTATTTGGAAAAGTAGTAGATGTCATTCATACCAAACATGTAAAAGTAACACTTATGATCATCACTGAAAAAGGTGAGGAAGTTCAAGATAAGATGCTTAAAAGCTTAGTCCGAGGGATTACTGTTTTGGACGGAGAGGGAGCATATACTAAACAACCAAGAAAAGTGCTATTTACCGTCATTACTAGATATGAACTAGGGGAAGTAAAGAAAATGATTAAGGAAGTAGACAGTAATGCGTTTGTAAATATTACTGAAACGATTGAGGTCATGGGAGCATTTAATAAAAATTGATTTTGTAAAGTCCAGAAAACTCTGGGCTTTTTAATTTGCATTTTTATAGAAATTATATTTGTGAATTTGCCTCTAGGTGTTAAAACATACAGCATTTAAGTAGTGACCTTCATCTCACCTTCCTAATTGCTGAAGGGTCCACCGTCATTTGCATGCTATATAAATATAATTTAGAGTTTAATAGTCTGAAAAAGGGGTAAATACATTATAGTTACTATTTAAGAAAAGGGGAGATGCTAGTTATGTGGAAAAGAATTTTATTTATCTCCGAGCATGGGGATCCACTTGAAACTTTAGGTGGTAAACAGGCTGGTGGACAAAACAACTATGTAAAAGAACTTGCCCTTGCCCTTGGAAGAAGAGGTATAGCAGTAGATGTAATTACTCATTGGAGTAACCCCAGTGCTCCTCAGGTGGAGAAATTAGGAAATATGTCAAGAGTCATTAGATTTGCTGCAGGTCATAAAGGATATATAGCAAAAGATAAGATATATGATTTGTTACCACAATTCTATGATGAAATAAAAAACAATTTATCTATACCAAAATATGATGTTGTTCATTCTCATTATTGGATGTCCGGATTACTAGGGCTATCTTTAAAAGAAGAGTTTGGTATTCCCCTCGTTCACACTTCTCATTCATTAGGTATCGCAAAAAAACAAGCTACTGGAACTGCAGACCCGATTCGTCTAGACGCAGAAAAGAAAATTTTAACATCTGCGAATAAGGTGATCGCCACTACTGAAGTTGAACAGCAAATAATTCAAGACTTTGCAGGTCCACTTACCAATATAGAAGTAATATCTATTGGAGTTGCAAAAGAATTCCAATCACAAGTTAAGATAAAATCAGTAACTAAACCGTTGCTAGTATATGCTGGTCGTCTGGAAAAGACAAAAGGAATCGGCACACTATTAGATGCCTTTAAGAAATTAAAAAAGGAAAATCCAGAACTGGATGCTAAATTAGTGCTAGCTGGTGGTGATAAGGAAGAAATAGACATCAACTCAGGATTACCTATCAACCCCCATTTAAGGGAGCAAGTTAAAGGTATAGAGGAATACATTGAATTCATAGGACCTCAATCTCAACAAGGATTAAGTAATCTTTTTTCAAAAGCCACTTCAGTTATCGTACCGTCATACTATGAATCCTTTGGGATGGTGGCAGCTGAAGCCCAAGCCTGTGGGACACCTGTTATTGCGTCTGGAGTCGGAGGACTCAAAGATGTAGTCTCTCATGGAAAAACAGGCTTACAGGTAAAGCCCAAAGATCCGTCTCAGCTGGCTTCAGCTATGAAAACTATATTAAAAGACAATCTTTTAGCAAAAAGACTAGGCAGAGAAGCTGGAGAACGTGC
>NZ_JBAEAP010000061.1:0-6516 GCF_056205495.1 Psychrobacillus sp.
ACTGGTTGACCTATGGCTTACTATTCCCTTTCCCATTTCCATTTCCATTGCCGTTACCGTTGCCGTTACCGTTACCGTTTCCATTTCCATTTCCATTCCCGTTCCCATTGCCCTTACCATTCTCTTTCTTTTCTACTGTAATAGTTTGGGTAGTTTCATGGCCTACTAAATCTACTACTTTTAAAACAAAGTCATTTTTGCCAGGCTCTAAAGGAAGTTCGACATCAATTGTTTCACTATAGCCATTCATTGCATATGGTGAAGAAACTGGGCGATAGAAGACTTCGCTATCGTTTAAATAGACGCGAACTTCATCAAAGTTGTCTCCAACCTTTACTTGAATTACAGGATTTTCTGCATCAGCATCTAGTTTACCTTTTGGAAGAGACTTTTTAACTGCTTCAATAGTCGGTTTTTTACTATCTACAATAATTTTTCTAGTAATAGCCATTTTATTATCAAATTCGTCTATAGCTTCTACATTCACACTTTGTACCCCGTCTTTAAAGGATAATGTATGAGAGAATGCTTTGCCGTCAAATGAACTAGCTGGTACTCCATTGATCTTTAATGATTTAATCTTAGAATCGTCTTCAACTGTACCTTGAACTAACACTTCACCTGTTTTATAGTAACCGAAGAACTCAGGTGATTGGATGTAGATTACAGGTTCTTTTGTTTCTTTTTCTGGAGCCGGTTCCGTTTCAGGTGCTTCCTCTACAGTAATTTCTTCAACTGTTGAGTTACCAGCGATATCCCATACTTTAACTGTTATCTTATCTCCAGCTTTAGCTTGTTCTATTACATAGCTTTCAAGTGTTGCTGCTTCTGTAATTTCTTCATCATTCAAGTACACTTCGATACGATCAATTCCAACACCTTGATCGCTTGCATTAGCTACAGTAAGTGTTTTTGTTTCTAAGTCAAATGCAACTTCAGCTGTAGGAGCTTTTGTATCTAAGATAATAGGGTACTCAATAGTTTGCCACTCAGCACCTGCATAATCGATAACTCCTCGTAACTGAATCTTATATTGCCCATCTGCAGCAGGTTTACCGTTAATCATACCGTCCCATGCATTAGCATTCGAGAATGTATATGCGTTAGTTGAGATATAGTGTTTTCGTAAATACTTTTCAGTGCGAATGGTACGTAATTTTTTCCCATTTGCATCTAATACATTAATTTGAAGATCCTTGACGTTACGCATTAGTGAATAAACAGGAATTACTTTGTCTAAAGTTCCATCTCCGTTAGGGGAGAAAGCAAATTTAGTAGGATCAAACTCTTCATTTAAAGTGGATCCATTGATAAAGTTTCCTTTATCGTCAGCTAACCCTTGGAATCCCCAGTACGTTAAATCTTCCCATAGGAATTCATCAAAAATAGAAGCATCATCCCAAGATCCATTAAAACCAAAGAATGGAACAGTTAATGGCACATTTCCAGAAGTTTCTTCAGAAGGATCGACTAAACGCACGAATCCATCAATGAAGTAACCATTAGAGAAGTATTGCTTTAACCACTCAGAGTTAGAAGCGTCTACTGATACCTGAATAGTAGTTTCTCCATTTGCAGGAACTGTGACAGTAGCCGGTGCTGATACATCAGCATCTGATTCTTCTAAAACATAAGAACCATAAGTTTCGTTATTTGGAATCGTTACGTAGTTAGCTCCAGCGTTAACTGGACGGTCTACTTGTAATTGTACATCTACATTATAAGTTTTTGCTTCATTGCTATAGTTCTTAGCTTTTAAAGAGAAGTTAAATTGATTTCCACTGATTTCTTTTAATGCTACTTTAGCTTCACCAGTTGCACTATTGGTAACTACGACATCCGTTTCTAAAGCATTAGCAAGTTGCATAATTCCAGCACCTTGACGACGAGGAGATACGTATTCACCAGCTTTTAACTCAATTGGCTTAGCTGTATTCATCATAAGGTTTTTAGCAAACTGAACACGTTCTGCGCCAGTCAAACCAAATTCTTCATTTACACGCTCTAATACTAATGCGGTACCACCTGCAACGTGTGGAGCTGCCATGGATGTACCACTCATTAATCCGTAATTATTATCGTTCAATGTAGAGAAAATATTGCCACCTGGAGCAGTAATCTCTGGTTTAAAATCTAAGTTAGGTGTTGGACCCCAAGAAGTAAATGAACTCATTTTACCTTTAGTAGGGTTTGGTGTATCAATATATTTACCATCAAATGAAACGGTTACTGTTTGGCCAGCATCAATCCCAGCTTTGAGAGCTAGTCCGTCAGCTTGTAGTGCAGACATAAACGGAATACGAATCGCAGGGTCAGAAGCCATATTAATAGTTCCTGCAGCATTGTTATATACAATAACTCCAACTGCGCCAGCTTCCTGAGCATTTAAGCCTTTTTCGACAAATGAAATACTACCACGAGAAACTAAAGCAAATTTGCCAGCTACATCTTTACCAGCAAAATCCTCTGGTGTACCAAAACCAGCTTCAACTACCTCATAGGAATCGCCAGGTAAATCAGCAGGCTCCTTATCATTTGCCAGTAAGAACATTGCTCGTCCAGCATCAGTTCCATCAAAAGCATATTGGAAGCTAGAAGCAGTTATGGAATCATTCTCATAGGAAGCTACTCCAAATGAATCTTCTGAAACAGAAGGGGAACCTGTTAAACCATAATCTTGGTTAGAAGCATATGGATACCAAGTGCCTGAGCCAAACATGTCAGAATTACCGGCAGAGATAGCTACAAGTAATCCATTATTTTGCGCGCGAGTTACTGCTTGCTGTTCAGGACTTTCACTATTTACAAATCCTGCAGTTGAACCAAGGGACATGTTTAACGCGTCCGCGCCAAGTTTAATTGCATCATCCATTGCCTTTACATAAACGTCTCCATAAGTAGAAGGGAATAATGGGTCGTTACCAAATACCTTCAGTGCAAGAAGCTGCACTTCTGGGGCAACCCCCTTAATACCGCCATTTTCTTCATCTCCGTTAGCACCTACTGTACCGGATACGTGCATTCCGTGCATGGAAGCATCAGGACCAATGTCTCGAATCTCTGTATTTTCATCCATATAGTTATAACCGAATGGAACCTTTGGAGTGAAAAATAAACCAGGTTCAATAGATCCCTCATTTAATAACGCATTTACTTCTGCAGAAGTAATCTCTCCCGTATTTTCATCCGATAGGACCATATCACGGTGGTTAGGATCTATTCCTGTATCGATGACACCAACAACCATACCTTCCCCTTTAAAGGAATATTTCTCCCAAGCCAATTGGGCTTGTACAAGTTCCTTAGAATGCACCATTTGAGGTGTTATTTTGGGGCGGTCATATTCTGTAGATTCATAGACTCTTTTGACACCATCAATTAGGCCAATCCCTGCAACGTCTCTAGCATCTACTTCAGCAGAGAATCCATTAAATATTGCAGTAAACTCTTCTTTATATTGTATGTTTTTTGAAACTCTTTTAACTTTGTCTTTTACATTACGTTGATCGGTTTCAATAGCAGATTCAACTGATTTTCTTTCAGATTTCGATAGGTTCTTGTATAAAACCCCTTTTTTGGTTGCTGTCTCAATGGCTGGAGCCTTTTCCAGTTCCACAATGATTCGCACCTTTTCGCTAGGATTCTCTGGAACTCGTAGCCTCTCTGGTACTCTTGGTGTTTTCTGCACTTGAGTATTGGTGATAGATTTTTCTATCTGTTTTGCAGCTACAGGACTTGCTAATCCTAATGATGCAGAGCTAAACATTAGCGATGTTACCACAGCTAGAATAGTAGTTTTTTTCTTAATTCCCAATCCCTTTTCCTCCTCTTAAATATGTTTAATATATCTACTAGAACTTACCATATATTCAGAACATTTAAAATAGAGTGAGAGAGTATAGGTGAGACTTGTAAATAGAAGATATGGAAGGAAAATAATCGATATGTCGCACTATTTTGTTTTTTTAGTAATTTCATAGTCTTGGATTTGATTGATAAAGGTTTAGGTATTTATAATTGTTTTTGTAAAAAAAGTCGTGATAAATCTAAAGGAGTATGATTCTTACGAGTTTATTTCATGTTTTGATGAAAAAAATAAAAAAAACACCTATTTTGTAAAAATAGTGCTAAATATATACTATTAGGTCTTTTAGTTCAGTTATCCTGGCGAAACTTGTCGAAAATGTTTAGTGATTGTCAAAAAGGATATACATAAATAAACGAAGAAGGAGTGGATAAAAATGGACAAAAAGAATGTAAATGACCATAAATTGAATCATAAGGATTCAGAAAAACAAGATATTCCTGGACGTATATTAGACAATCCTGATCTTCTAGACACTGAAAAGGAAAGTATCTTTGATAGAGATGAAGATATGAAAAATGTAGATCCCATTCCTATGGAGGAATTAAATCAAAAGGTAAAAGATGAAAGTAACCATAGTAAGACAAAAAATACTTCCGCAACGGATAAACGATATCCAGGATAATTCTTACTAATGTTTAAGAAATCATTTTCTAGACAATGCTATTAATAGTAATAGTAATAAATTAGTAAGGAGTGACTTATTATGATTAGTACCAAAGGTAAAGTATTAAGTAGCATTTTTTTATCATCGGCTCTTCTTTTAGGGGCATGTGGAGACAAGGAGGAGGTAAGCGATCCGCCTACCACTGAAGCAGTAGAAAGTGAATTTGGTTTTACTTCTTTTGATTTAGATATTGATACTGCGGAACAGCGAGATGCAGTAGAAGCTTCCTTTGAAGTGGAAACAAACGGAGTGGAAGCAGAGTATGTAAATTCTTTAGATTCTCAAAAACTTCATGGAGATGAAGCTTACGAATTCTTAAAGCCAATCTTTACTGACTTAGCTTTAACAAAAGATATGACTAAGGAAGAAGTAATAGAAAAAGTTAATACAGCATTTGGGATCAGTGACTATACTGAATTTGACCTAGAAATTCTTTACGAGGATGGTCAAGAAATTGAGTATAAAGATAATAAATAAATTTTATTTATGAATGTGAATAAAGGTATCGGGAGATAACTCCGATACCTTTTTTTATTGGCTATGTTAAAGGGTAGGGTTGATTTATGATGCAAAGAAATCTTAAATCAGAGAGTAGATTGATTTCCGCGCCAGCCGGACGCTTTCCTCGGGGTGAGCGATAAGCCATCACCCATCGCTTACGCGCGTGGTTGTGATGTCTTATCTGTCTCACTCACCCCGTAGGAGTCGCCGTCTGGCGCTCCAATCAATAAATGGGAACAGCTTTAGCATCGAGAAAGCGCTAATAAATTTACTCGCATAAACAAAGCTAAAAAACTGTAACCAATCCCACTTTCATCATCTATTTATAAACATAATAGTCATTTGAATATCCCTTTGATAATGTTTACAGTCACTATAGAATTGTTAGTCAAAACCAACCAATAACTTTAACAAAGCCTATTTTAAATACAATATTAATTTTACCCAGCGGAATGAGGCTACTCTTCGGAAGGTATCTGTAAAAGTAAAAATCAATATTATCTTATTCTTTCTTGATTGAGCGTGTGTAGAGAATTATAAATAACGTGATTACTATAATATGTAAAATATTAAATTAATGTTAAAAAATAGAGGGAGAGGTTAGAAAGTTTGTAACGTGGGTATTCAAGCAATAACAGATTAAATAAAAACTAAAAATAGGAGGAATACACATGAACTTAAATTCAAACAGAAAAATTGAAATTGCTCGTACTGAGGAAGATATGTACGAAAAATTAGAACATCTGCAAAAACAGGGATATGAAGAGAGTGATATTCATGTAATTTCATCAGAGAGTACTCACTTGAATGCGTTAAATCGCTATTCGGATGTAACCACTCACGAAGCCGGTACATTCATAGACAAATTTAAATCGTGGTTTACTGGAGAGTCTGCAATTGTAGAGGGACTAAAAAAGCTAGACTTAACTGAAGAGGAAGCAGAACAATATGCAAAGGAGGTAGCTTCAGGAAGTATTGTATTATATACAGACAATGTGCCTGAAGGGGATTCCCTAGGAGCTAGCGCGAATGCTGAGGCTGCTGCAACCACAGGCTATACAGATTCAGTCGGAACGGATGTAGTGCAAAGTCGTTTTACTGAAGGAGAAGAGCCAATCTCTGATTATGCTAAGGACAATGGCTTTACTCCTTCTACAAATAATATGGTGAACGAAACAGATGGTCGACTAGACGAGCCACAGGATAAATTCGTTAGAGGTGAAACCTTTGCTACAGACCCATTGCTTGTAAGAGATGAGAATCATGTAGGACATACCATGCAAGAGGACAAGTTAGTACAGAACAAGCGCCCTACCATCGAGGAGAGTATAACTGTGGAAGAAAAATCTTATGGGTCACAGTCGCCAGGTTCAGATCCAAATTTAGGTCCAGCAGCCTTTGGTGATGATGAGACGGAATTGGACGAGGAAGAACGAAGAGTTAATCAACAGCAACAGGAAGAAAAACTAGAACGTCAAAAAAA
>NZ_JBAEAP010000062.1:0-5701 GCF_056205495.1 Psychrobacillus sp.
ATTTTTACGTATTATGGATTCCATCATGTGCTGAATACTTTTGAATTAGGGATTACCTCTTCCTCTTTATTAAGGATACCAATGTACCTGCCGGAGTTGTTTTTACCTGTGGGAGGCGCCTTGATGTGCATAGCCTTTATCTTGCAGATAATAGATGGTGATATTCACAGGGGAGGGGAACATATTTGAACATTTTCTTTATTGGTGGACTAGGAACATTTTTACTCTTGGGCTTACCTGTAGCATTTGCTCTTTCATTACTCGCTGTAGTGGGAATGTATATATTTAATGGTGGGACTTTTGCATTTATGCAAGTGCCAATTATCTCTTACAAAGCTCTCGATGATTTTTCCTTAACTGCTTTGCCTATGTATGTATTAATGAGTCAAGTTTTGCTAGTAAGTGGCGTAGGTAGAGACTTATATGAAATGGCCAGCAGATGGTTTCGTCACTTACCGGGAGGACTTGCAATTGCTACACTCTTTTGTTGTGCAATTTTTGCAGCTATATCAGGTTCGAGTGTTGCCACTGCAGTAACGGTAGGCTCGGTAGCTTTACCAGAGATGGTAAAGAGAGGATATAATAAGAGACACGTACTTGGTATGCTAGCTGCTGGTGGTACTCTGGGAATTTTAATACCACCCAGTGTTCCGATGATTATTTATGGCTCAGTAACTGGTGAGTCAATTGGTAAGCTGTTTATAGCTGGAATTGTCCCGGGTATAATACTAACTATATCTTTTATGATTTTTGCTTCATATCAAACACGTCATATCAAAGATAAACCAGCTACTTGGGCCGAAAGAATGGAAGGTACTAAAACTGCTATTTGGGGCTTGTTATTACCAGCAATTGTAATAGGGGGAATTTACACTGGTATTTTTACTCCTACGGAAGCTGCAGCAGTAGGTGTAATGGTTAGTTTTGCAATTTCGTTGTTTATCTATAAAAATCTAACGCTTGCAAATTTCAAAAAAATAATAATTGAAACTGTAAAAACTAATGCAATGATTCTATTTATCATTGTTGGAGCTATGTTACTTGGCTACATAATGACAATTTTAAATATTCCTCAAACCATTACAAATTATGCTACAAGCCAAGAGATTTCGCCATGGATTATATTTATATTAATCAACATAGTTTTGCTAATATTAGGTATGTTTTTGGAGACAATATCTATTTTGGTAATCACTTTGCCTATCTTATATCCAATAATAATGGCATTAGGATTTGACCCAATTTGGTTTGCTATTATTATGGTTATAAACATGGAGCTTGCTCTTATTTCTCCTCCAGTTGGTTTGAATTTATTTGTTTTAAAGGGAATAGATAGAACTAATAGGATAGATGAAATTGTTAAAGGGGTAATTCCATATGCAATAATTATGATTTTGTTAATAGTGGTGTTATCTGTTTTCCCGGAAATATCCACCTTTTTAATTAGTGATATAGAATAATATTTTTCTAAATTACAATGTAAATACAGGAGAGAAAGACAAAAAGTACTTCAGGTCCTTGAAGTTCTTTTTGTCTTCTTCCTATTCATATAAGGTACTATCTAACTCCCCATCTTCCTGATATATAGAAAGAATTCCATTATGGTCATTGACGTAAGGCTTTGCCTTTTCAAGCAAAGCATCTTTTGTACCCTCAGAGAAAATAGCTCTTTCCCCATTTTCTTTTAGCAGTACCCAATCTTCCGAACGAGCCTTTACTTCATATTTTGGGCGGTCATTATCGTCTCCATTTACTGCCTTTCTTGCCTGGGCTGTTGCAATAGCTATTGCTCTTCCTTCATCAGTATCGTCTCTTAATAATGCATTCGCAATTTCAATTGCCTTTTCTCGAACATCCGGCTCAAGATTTTTCATTGAAGCTGGATAATCATTTTTACTCCACGGCATATCTATCGCCTCCTTGGCTAAGAAATTCCCCGAAATAAATCAAAATAAACATCCCGTACTGAAATAGTAAATTATTTTCAAGGAAAATCTTATTATTCTTTTCGGGAAGATACTCATTCGAGTATAATTATTTAAATACTTTCCAATATTTGGAGTGATTTGAGTGGAGTTATTAATTATTAGACATGGAGAATCGGAAGCTGATCTGTTAGATGTGCATGAAGGTAGAGCGAACTTTCCTTTAACTGAGTTAGGTATTGAACAAGCTAGTAAGATGGCTACATACGTGAAGAGTCATTTTCCACCAAACGTTATATTGTGTAGTCCTCTAAGCCGTGCAAAGAGTACTGCGACTATTCTACAAAGTAATATAGGCTGTGAGCTGTATGAGGAGTCTGACTTAATGGAGTTTAATAACGGAGTACTCGCGGGTTTATCTCGAGGAGAAGCAGCTATAAAATACCCTCTACCTAAAGAAGGAAGACCAATTTATATACCAATTGAAGCTGGAGAATCCGAGTTAGCGTTTCGTTACAGAGCAGAATACATCCTTCGCAAAATAATAGAAGAATACAAGGATTATCAAAGAGTAGCAATTGTGTCACACGGCGGCTTGATCTCTAACCTTATTAAGGCGTTTCTACAATTGCCAGTTAACAGTGACTATATTTTCCCTACGGGAGACACGGGAATGCATTTACTAACCATTGAAAAGGACAAGCGTATCATCAGGTTTTTAAATAGACTGGAGCATATAAATAACGAAGAAGAGGTGATTAAATGATTTTACATACATCCATTCAGGGGGCCGGTGAACCACTCTTATTTTTGCATACGGGCTTACAAACTGGAAATACAGATTATCATTATCAGCAGAACTTTTTCAAAGATAGCTATCAAGTGTTTGCCCCAGATTTAAGGGGACATGGTCAGTCGCTTTCTGATGATATTGAAAACTTCTTTTTAGATTCCGCGAAGGATTTATTGGAAACCATCAATCATTATCAGCTGAAAAAGATTCATTTGGTTGGATGCTCACTGGGTGCAATTGTAGCTGTACAATTTGCAAGACTTTTTCCAGAGCGAGTTCAAACACTCACTGTTTCAGGTATCATGCCAGTTAAACCGGACAACTGGCTGGATTTGCATATGCAGGATGTAAAAACTCAGGGACAGATTTTATTGAACAATGACTTTATAAACTATTTCAATGAACTACATTCTTCAGATTGGAGAAGGTTTATTTACTTGGGGAAAAAAGAGGACTGGTATCCTTTTGAAGATATGTTAGCTATGTATCACTTCGAGTTCCCGGTCCTATACATAGTTGGGGAAATAAATGTGCATGAAACTGTAGGGGCAACCATTTATCCGGAAGAAAACAAACATATTCACGTTGCCGTTATCCCTTTTGCCGGGCATTTAGTACATGAAGACCAGCCTGCTATTTACACCGTTATAGTAAAATCCTTTTTAGAGTGCTCCTAAAGTTAAATTATTATTTTAAACAAGTTTTTTGGCAGGCAAGCATATGCTATCTATATATGCAATTTGGAAGGGGATCTTATGTATTTAAATGCGTTACATCCTTGTCCTCTCATTCGGACTATTTCCGTTAATGGGGAAGGCTCAATTACTGTTTCACCGAATTATGCGTTGCTACAAGTAGAGGTAAGTACGGATGGTAGCGAGGTTGAGGAAGTTCAGCAAAGAAATGCAACCATTATGAATCAGGTCATTCAATCCATACTAGAGCTAGGTATACCAAGAGAAAATATACAAACAGCTGCATATAATATTTTCCCGCGTTACGATTTTGTAGATGGAAAACAGGTTTTCAGGGGATATGAAGTGACTAATGCCATTTCGGTAAAAATACCTGATGTAAGCATGGTAGGAAAAGTGATTGATACAGCAGTCAGAAATGGTGCAAATCGAATTTCTTCTCTTGAATTCAGATTAGAAAACGAAGATGCCTATTATCAAAGAGCTCTTAGTAAGGCTTTAATGAATGCACAATTAAAGTCAAATACAATAGCAGAAACAATGAGGCTTTCAGTTTCACCACAAGTTATAGAGGTAGTGGAAGAAAAAGAAGGAAGTCCGATCGTACCATATAGAGCGATGTTAATGGAATCATCTACAGGAGCAACCCCAATAGAACAAGGTGTAATTACAATAATAGCTAGAGTCACAGTTAAGTTTCAATACTAATAAATAATTAATATTGTGTATAAAAATACGTAATATCCATTTGCATAATACCTTTTTACAACTTATCATGTATATATAGGTAAGGAGGGTTCAGGATGGATGCAATTGATATTCTAACGAACTTGGATAACTTGCAAGCATATTTTCAACCTATTTTTAGTGCAGACGAGCATATAGTAGTCGCATACGAGGTTTCTGGAAAATTGCTGCAAGATGATAAGCTAATAAACTTAAATGCGTTTGCTTTTGATGAAGAGGTGCCAGAGGAGTATAGAGTTGAGGTCGAACAAAGAATTCTTCATATTGCTTTAGGGGAGCTTGTAGACCAGCCAAAAAACTTTGATATATATCTTCCGTGCAACGCCAATTTACTAGTGCTAGATTATGGCGAAGGTTTTTTTGATATTATAAAACAATATATCCCCGAGGAAGAGCTTTCCCGTATTGTTATAGTTATTTCCGAGCATAACTTTAAAGGGGATTTTCATCAGTTAAATAATATAGTACGTTACTTTAAAACCTATGGAATAAAAATAGCGATTAACCAATTAGGCTCAGAGAGTCATCTCGATTATATACAAATGCTAGCACCTAATATCCTTAAGGTAAATATAGAGCAGTTAAGCTATGAATCCTGGGGAGCACAGAATGACCTTTTTACATCACTTAGTTCATCAGCGCGTAAAATTGGAGCAAATATGCTTTTTGAGGGTATTGATACAGTTCACCAGCTTCAATTTGCCTGGAAAAATAGTGGCCGATACTATCAAGGGAAATATTTAGCTGAAGCAGGCACAGGGCTAATCCCACGAAATCAATTAAAGAAAAGCTTTAAGGATAGATGTCGTCAATTTATTGCAACAGAAAAACGGATATTAGAAGAGAATTACAAGGCATTGAAGGAATTACAAGTTAATCTAGAGAAAAAAGTTCAAGCTATTAAATCTTCTAGCGAGGAAGTAGAAGATTTATTGAAACTAGCTGAAGAGCTAAGTGAATACTCGTTCCGTCTTTATATTTGTGACGAGGAAGGCTTCCAGACCTCGCCCAATATTGTTCGAATTGATTCGCATTGGGAGGTTGAAGAAGACGCCATTAACAAAAACTGGAGCTGGCGCCCATACTTTCTAAAAACAATTATTAAGATGAGAAATGATCAAAGTGGTGTGTTCTCTGATATTTATAGCGATATTCAAACAGGCGAAATGATAAGAACCTTCTCTGTACCAATCAACGAGAATGAATATATGTTTATTGATATTTCCTATGATTATTTATTTAAAAAGAATATCTTCAGATGAAGCCTACTAGTAGGTGAGGGTGCCTTACTATAACTAAAGAAAATCCATCTATCGAAATCTTACCTAAGGTTTCGATTTTTTTGTGTATATTTATTGCCCAGATTAGAGCTATATTTTTCCGTTTCTTTCAAGGATATTAGGGAATAGCTACAATATGTCTGATTTTAAAAGGCGAATTATACATAAAAAGAAGGTGTTTTGACATGAATATACTTTGGGGAATTGGTGGAGTTATTGTTGTGATCGGGATTGCTTTTCTCCTTTCCAATGCTAAAAAGT
>NZ_JBAEAP010000063.1:0-5188 GCF_056205495.1 Psychrobacillus sp.
ATCTTCAGGATGACGAAAAGTTGGACACCTAGCATAACCGAAGTATTCGAAGTCATGAAAAGAGATGGGGAATGGCTCGCATTTTTTAAAAACGAGAATTCTATAATGGTCGCAAAGCTAGAGCAAAATTGGATGGGCACGTGGAAGATGATTGATTTATCAGGAAGAGAGGCGACTTTAGCTAGTATTGCTTATCCTACTGTAGAAACGGATGGCAGAATTCCCTGGCAGTCAAGTAGCTACGAAGGAGTTTACGTTTTATTCATGTTAGTAGAAGATCCTCTCATTGATAAATTAGTGATTACTACTAAGGAGAAGGAATATGATGATTTTTCTTTTATTGAAATCGATGAAAAGCGTTTTGTTTTACTAAATGTTGAAGAGCCATGGCACCCTTTCACCTACCAAGCCTTCTCTAAGGATGGAGAGGTCATAGTAGCCTATCCACAATAAAAGAGAGCAGGATCCCTCCTGCTCTCTTTCTATTAAAATATATACGGCCCGACCAAGAAAAACAGGACGGCTAGATTCATAAAGGTCGCGTATATAACCATATACGTGTAATCATCTTCTTCCGGCTTATAGCGGGCAAGAAGTAATGGAACGGTCGATAGTAAACTTCCAACGATCAATATAACAATGAAATGCCAGCTTTCTGTAATGAAAGGGATGTTCGCAATTGTTGTCTCGACCCTCGTGAAGCGATATAGGAAGAAGATCTGTAACACCAACAAAGATACGACATGAATGATAAATCCAAGCGTATACGTTCTTTCAAATCTAAAACGATTTAAAATCGCTGTGCTTATATACGAGATTGCAAAGGCTAGGATGATCCAGGCGAAGCCGAACAGGACGAGCATTAAGCCGTTAAAGGATTTGCTGAACTGGGTATAGCCTGCCTGCTTGTAGTCCTCTTTTGCGATTTGTTTACTTTCCTCTATTTTACTAGATTCGGAGGAGGCGTAAACTAATTTCCTTTGAGAGCCGTTCATTTCTAGAAAAGCGACCTCGTCTTTATTGAGGATCACTGGACGCTCGTATCTTGTACCTGCCTTCGTTAAGGAGGTGGCAAGCACTTTACTGCCAGCTAGCTCGCCAAGGAATACTTGGTTTTTATTGCCGGCACGGGTCGCGGTAAAGGCTATTAGCGTTTGTCCGTCCTGCTGAAACAGCGTGGCGTGCGTTATGTCATCAAGTGTGCGACCGTCCTGCTCGTGATGGAACAATAGCTTCGACAGCTGGATGGCTTGGTTTGGCGACAGGTCAAAGGCCGCTTGTTGGATGACCTTTGTTTTCGCACCACCGGAAACCATCGTTGTATCCATGAGCAGCAGGAATGCTCCTGGGGACTGCTCGATCATTTGAATAGAGGATACTAGACTCGCTGTGCTCGTTAGCTTGAACAGCTGAACCGGCTCGTTTGCTAGATGATAGACGGCGAAGCGATCCCCTTGGCTTTCCTTTGTAATGACCAATATGTTTTCCCCGATAATTTTTACATCGTAGATGGGCTCGGCCACTTCATAAGCCTTCTCCTGTCCGTTATCCACAACGGTTAGCTGGCGGTCCTTTGTCCAATAGACAAGCACATCCCCAGATTTCACGAAGTTTTGTACGTCCTGAGCGATTTCCGTGTCGTCATGCATTAACGTATAATTTTTAATAAAATAAGATTCCGCCTCGTTGCTCCAGACGTTCGTGCTTGAGCTGGATAATTTGAGGCTGCGAGATTCCTGACATATTAAATCTAAATCACAGGAGAGAATGGCCTGCTCCTTAAAATTTCGAAGCGTGATCACATAACCATTTTCCTCGTTCAAAACTTGAAAGCTGGAATAATTGCTTGCAGGAGTTTCCACGGAAAAGGTTCTGCTCCAATTCTCAGATGGTAGTCTCGTTTCCTCCTTTAATGTAAACCAATACACGATAGCGATTAACGCTAACAGGATGATGCTTGTCATAGCAAATAATTTTTTATTCACGATTAATCTTTCCCATTCTCTATGTATTTGACAATATAAACCATTAAATCTTTCTTATTTCATTTTAACGCTAGATTATGAGAAAATATATGATATTATTTAGATAACTACTTTAAAATTGATAGACTGTTGTCAGTTCTATTTAAATTTGTTAAAATTATATTGTTGTGATGTTCTAATCGGGAGGTGTAACAATGAATACATTATTAATGACATTATTAATCATCGTCTCGCTTGCTTTGATCGTAGTAGTATTATTACAATCAGGGAAAAGTGCTGGGCTATCAGGAGCCATCTCCGGGGGAGCTGAACAACTCTTTGGAAAACAGAAAGCTCGTGGTATGGATTTGATCTTACATAGAGCGACTATCGTGCTTGCTGTATTATTCTTCGTATTAACGATAGCTGTTACGAAATTTTAAAAAACGAATGTATACGCCTAACCATACTTTCAAATGGTTAGGCGTTTTCTTTTATATTTGGGCATACATAAGATAAAATTAATAAGGGAAAGGTATATACTAGTAAAATAGCAGTGTTGATGGAAACAGGAGGTTTTATTGGAATGCGCATCACAACACCAAAGCCGTTCTTCTTTGAGGCTGGAAAGCGAGCGGTATTATTATTACATGGATTTACTGGCAATTCGTCCGACGTGCGGATGCTGGGACGTTTTTTAGAAAAGAATGGCTACACCTCACTTGCGCCGCACTATAAGGGACACGGTGTGCCACCAGAGGAGCTGCTCGAAACAGGTCCGAAAGACTGGTGGAAGGATGTTATGAAGGCATACGACCGCTTAAAGGCAGCTGGCTATGACGAGATTGCGGTAGCCGGATTATCACTTGGAGGCGTATTTTCGTTGAAATTGGGGTATACAGTGCCTGTAAAGGGAATCGTAACGATGTGCTCTCCGATGACAATGAAAACGACGGACGTTATGTTCGAGGGCGTCATAAAATATGCCAAGGAATATAAGAAATATGAAGGTAAAAGCGAGCAGCAAATAGAAGAAGAAGTAGAGAAGATTCGCCAAAACCCGATGCAGACATTGGGCGAGCTGCGTGAATTCGTCTATGAGGTCCGCGATCATGTGGATCATATATATGCTCCGCTTCTCGTTACACAGGGCAAAAAGGACTCGGTGATTGATATAAACTCTGCGAACTATATTTACGAGCAGTCTGAATCACTAGAGAAAAAGCTGAACTGGTATGAGGAATCTGGCCATGTCATTACGCTAGGACCAGAAAAGGAAACGCTACATGAGGATATATTAAACTTTTTAGAATCGCTGGATTGGAATGTGTAAAATAGGCCATTTCCGCACACGCTGAAAAGGGAGGGATGTTTAGATGGAAAATATGAAAGAACAATTATTAGAATTAATGAATTCAGAAGAATATAAACCGATGACCACGAAGGAGCTAGAGGACCATTTTAATATGACCGAGGCCGACGACTTCAAGGAGCTAGTCAAAACGCTAGTGTCCATGGAGGACGCTGGAGCAGTTGTCCGTTCACGATCTAATCGTTATGGTGTCCCATCTCGCATGAATTTAATCGTCGGGAGCTTCATCGGTCATGCAAAAGGCTTCGGCTTTGTAACACCGGAAGAAAGTGGAATGGATGATATTTTTATTCCCCCTACGGAAATTAACGGAGCAGTAAACGGTGACAAGGTGCTCGTGCGCGTATCGAAGGAATCCTCTGGAGACCGTAGAGAAGGTACGATCATCAAAATCACACAGCGCGGAATGACACAGGTTGTCGGAACGTTCCAGGACAATAAAGGCTTCGGCTTCGTTATACCGGATGATAAGAAAGTGCCAATGGACGTATTTGTCGCAAAAGGCGACACATTAGGTGCGGTAGATGGTCACAAGGTAGTCGTAGGGATCACGGACTGGCCGAATGAAAGAAAGTCTGCAACAGGAATCGTAACGAAAATTCTTGGTCACAAAAATGATCCAGGTGTCGATATTCTATCGATCATCTACAAGCATGGCATCACGATCGACTTCCCGAAAGAGGTAATCGATCAAGCAGAGGCTGTGCCTGACCAAATCGCAGAGAGTGATTTAGAGGGACGCAGAGATCTTCGCGATGAAGTCATCGTGACGATTGACGGGGCTGACGCGAAGGACCTGGATGATGCAGTTACCGTAACGAAGCTGCCTGACGGTACATATAAGCTTGGCGTACATATCGCAGACGTAAGCCACTATGTAACTGAAGGGTCTGCGCTTGACCGCGAGGCATATGACCGCGGAACGAGTGTGTATTTAACAGACCGTGTTATTCCTATGATTCCACATCGTCTATCAAATGGTATTTGTTCACTCAATCCACAGGTCGATCGTTTAACACTATCATGTGAAATGATCATCAACGGCTCTGGTATGGTAACATCCCATGAGATATTCCAAAGTGTGATCCGCACAACGGAACGTATGACTTACTCAGACGTTTATAAAATTTTAGAAGAAAAAGATGAGGACTTAATCGAGCGCTATAAGGACCTTGTGCCAATGTTCGAGAACATGGCAGAGCTTGCGGCTGTGCTTAGAAAGAAACGCGAGGAACGCGGAGCGATCGATTTCGACTTCCCAGAGGCTAAAATTCTAGTAGATGACGATGGCTGGCCAACAGAGGTCGCTATTCGCGAGCGTACGGTGGCAGAGAAGCTGATCGAGGAATTCATGCTAGCTGCCAATGAAACCGTAGCAGAGCACTTTAAATGGATGGATGTGCCATTCATTTACCGTATCCATGAAGACCCTAAGCCAGAAAAGCTACAACGCTTCTTCGGCTTCCTGACGAACTTCGGCTTAGTAGTCAAAGGAACAGGTAATGACATTCACCCGAAAGCACTTCAAGAGATCATTGAAAGCATCGAGGGAATGCCAGAGGAGCCAGTTATCTCGACAATGCTGCTTCGCTCTCTACAACAGGCAAAATATTACGGAGAATGTCTAGGTCACTTTGGTTTATCGACCGAGTTCTATACACATTTCACCTCTCCGATCCGTCGTTACCCTGACTTGGTCGTACACCGTCTGATCCGTACGTATTTAGTGAACGGGGATGTATCATCCGCAACAGTTAACCATTGGGGTGCAATCATCGACGACATCGCAGAGCATACGTCTAAACGCGAGCGCCGTGCAGTAGATGCAGAGCGTGACACGGATGCACTGAAG
>NZ_JBAEAP010000064.1:0-1770 GCF_056205495.1 Psychrobacillus sp.
TTTTTTTCTTTTTAGAATCTTTACCGGATATATTGATTGTTTTGCTCATTCAGCTTCTCGTGATTATCATCCATAAGCAAACAGGGATATTCATGAAAATCGCTGTTACAGGTGGGGAGAAAATCTATTTGCTTCCCGTAGTATGTTTGATGATCCTTCCTATGGTTCAGCTTTACCGATTAAGCATGCTTACTTTTGAGGCAGAGGAACGGAAAATGTATACAGAGCTTGCAAAATCCCTCGGATTCGGCAAATTAGTTATTTTACTTATACATATGTTTAGAAATGCGATTATCAGTATCTTTTTTCAATCAAAAAAAACGATGTGGTTTATGCTTTCTAATTTATTCATTCTAGAACGAATGTTTAATATGCCGGGTATTATGTTTTATTTGAGTGACAACATTACTGGAGAGTTATTTTTCATAACGGTATGTAGCTTCTTTTTCCCAGTGTTTCTCCTGTATAGCTTAGGTGAATGGTATTTTCTACGTCATTTGAATAAGGGGAGAGCAATAGGATGAAGCAAAAATCAGTTTGGAGACAGCCTTATTTTGTGTTTGGATTTATTATATTAGCCTTCTTTTTATTAGGCAGTTTTATATTTGAATGGATTTTTGGACCAGATCCGAAGCAAACCTACTTTTTAATGGAGAATGGCAGAGTTATAGAAGCTGCGCCGCTATCCCCTAGCTGGATGCACCCACTTGGGACGGATCAGTATGGCTATGACATGTTTGCTAAAATCATGCTTGGTGCAAAATATACCATCATTTCGGCAATGGGTGTTGCAGCTGTTCGAATGCTCATCGCAGTACCGCTAGGGTTTGCAATCGGTACTTATTGGCAGAAGAGACGTACGCTTATTAACAGTGCTATTGATCCTCTACATTATATTCCCATGACGATATTCTCTTATCTAATGCTTTACCCGGTGTTATGGGAGCCGATGGAGGGATTTTCTACAACAGTATGGGAGCGAATTATCATTCAAGTGGTATTAATGGCAATCATTACGGTACCGATAGTAGCTTCACTTATAGGAAATGAGGCTAACCTTCTTTATCAGGAGGAATATGTTTTAGCTTCTAAAACACTGGGTGCCGGACGACCGAGAATTATTACTCGTCATCTATTTCCAATGATGAGAGAGAAATTATTTGTTTTATATGGCCAACAGGTAGTAGAAACATTAGTGGTGTTCACTCATCTAGGGTTATTGCAATTATATATTGGAGGCACGGCAGTTAGTTATGACCCTATGTTTGGAGATCCTCCAAAATCGATTGCCTACGAATGGGCCGGACTTTTTGGATCATCCTTCCGTTACCTCCAAGGTGTACCGTGGCTCCCGCTAGGTCCTGCTATATGCTTTGCCTTAGTTATTTTAGCCATTTCCGCCATGATAGAAGGTTATACTCGGGCTGTGAATGGACAAGTCAGAATTCCAAAGAGAAAGAAAGTGGCCTTTGTATCTGAGGACGTCGTGGAATGGAATAAGCAACAGCTACAGGATAAAATGCAGCTTTTACATGAGGGGAAAGAAAAGCAGAAAGTTTAGGGAAATCTATAAATATCCTCTAAAGGCAGAGGTTACGATGTAGAGTGAATGACAGCTAGGCTCACATCAAAGACAAGCCTATTTTAACTAACGAGTTTATTTTAGAGGCGCAAACATAGTAAAACGCACTTGAATTCAAAATGTAATTCACAGTGCGTTTTTACTGTTTTAATTTTGGGGGATTAGTAGGTGAATTACACACTTAGGAT
>NZ_JBAEAP010000065.1:0-17042 GCF_056205495.1 Psychrobacillus sp.
ACTGGATTGTAGAAAAAAACTGGTTGATTGTCGTAAAGTAGAGCTTGATTGTAGTAAACGAGTGCTGGATTGTCGTAATCGAGGTTCGAGAGGAAGCTCCGCCACTGGATTGTAGAAAAAAACTGGTTGATTGTCGTAAAGTAGAGCTTGATTGTAGTAAACGAGTGCTGGATTGTAGTAATCGAGGCTCAATAGGGTGCTCAGCTACTGAATTGTAGAAAAAAACTGGTTGATTGTCGTAAAGTAGAACTTGATTGTAGTATACGAGCGCAGGATTGTAGTAATCCATGACCGAGAGGAAGCTCCGCCACTGGATTGTAGAAAAAAACTGGTTGATTGTCGTAAAGTAGAGCTTTGTTGTAGTAAATGAGTGCTGGATTGTCGTAATCCAAGCTCGATAGGAAGCTCAGAGCCAATCTGAGCCTGGAGCGTCCGCAGTTTCTCTTTTTTGAATGACATAATATCTGTTTCTTGTGTTATTAACAGGATGTAATCTAGAATTTTTCAGTAAATAGGAAGCAGCATGCTTGTCTTTTAGGTTTAAAAATTCTATGCACTCTTTGTTGGTGATTGTTTCTTTATAGAGATAAAACCAGTCTTCTAATGCTTGCTGTTGCATGGTCTTTTTTAAGGTGCCGCATGAGGCACAGGTTCCTTCTACGAATTGAAAGCACTTTGGACATAGCAATCCTCTTTTTATATCCTTCAGATCTAAGGGATAGATATGAGATAGTGGTTTTGGTATGAACTCGCTGGCGTTCATTGTGAAATAATTTAGGAGATGTTTAAACTTGGTTACGGATAGGACGTCAGGGAGTGCGTGAAGGGAATTAATATGAGTTGCAATGTCACAACCCATGACTGCTCTTACTAGCTTCGGAGGTTGTGCAACAATAGTTTTAGTGGAAGCGAAGACGATAAAGTTTTTCACTGGAATCTGAATTTTGAGAGAATTTAATAGTGATGTTAGCTTTTGGGCATGGCGGATGATTTGCTGCTCAGGACATTTAAAGGCTGTCATTTCCCCATTGATTTCACGTATAAGTTGGTCGGGATTTCTTTGGAAAGAGATTTTCCCTCGAATATTTTTGATTTCGAGAATGGGAAGGTATTTTGGGGTGAGAATCATCGTGTCAATTTGAAGGTAGCTAGAGGCGTGAATGGGTAGATGAAGATCCTTTAAAATAGCATGCTGTTTTAAAAAAGGTATCTGCTTCAAGAAATTGTCAACATATGTTTCGCCGGCATAACCTGCTTGAAGATTATAAATACGATCTTCTAGAAGGGGAGTTAGCGAATGCTGAGTTGGAAGTCGATGAATAAATCGTTTGTAAACTTCAATCGGCTTGGGAATGACACGGGGGTAGTCTATAGTAATCTCTCCTTTTTACTAAAACATATCATCTACTAAAATAGAAAACAAGTATCAGGAGACAGAATTTTCCCATAAATGATATACTCAAATTAAAAAGGGGTGGAGAACAATAGAATCTTTATACCAACTAAACTTTGCTAGAATCTACACACTAGGCAGGATCAAACAATGCCGAGAAGATGAATGGGATATAAAGCCTAAAGGATTCTCTAACACCGTTCGTTGGAATGTTGGGCACGTTTATGTACAAATGGAAATTTTGG
Organism: Psychrobacillus sp.; assembly: GCF_056205495.1. NCBI lineage: Bacteria > Bacillati > Bacillota > Bacilli > Caryophanales > Bacillaceae > Psychrobacillus > Psychrobacillus sp. The sequence goes on from NZ_JBAEAP010000065.1 coordinate 1,639, forward strand.
TTCAAAAAGCTATTCCGACTTACAGTATTGTACATCCTGAATGGATACCCTTTTTTGCCCCAGGGACGGGCCCGGATGATTGGCAGGAGATACCCCCTTCAAAAGAAGAACTAGTAGTTAGTTTAAAAGACCAGTTAGACCGTGTGTTAGCACTTTTAGCACCAAATCTTCAAGCTTATTTAATAGATACGTTAGAAATAGGAAATCTACATAGCATGGAAACTGTAGAGGCAATTGTACAATTCATTGTTTGGCATGAAGGGGTACATGCCGGGATTATTCACTCTATCAATCAAGCAAATTCGGTGTGAAATATGAAAATATATATTGTGGGTTCTGTTGGAAGTGGAAAAACAACACTAGGTCGACAGTTAGCGGAGTATTATAGCATACCTCATTTTGAAACAGATAACTTTGTTTGGACAAGATGCCCTGAGGGGGACATTAGAAATTCCGTGGAAAAACGAGACGATTTACTTAAAAGTGCAATTCAATTGGAGCAGTGGGTAATCGAAGGAGTTCATATAGATTGGACGGACCCTGGTTTAGAGGCATCCGATTATATTTTATTTCTAGATATTCCAGTAGCTATAAGACATTGGCGAATTGTAAAGAGGTTTACTCGTCAAGCACTTGGATTGGAAAAGGCTAACTACCAGCCAACCTTTTCTATATTTCTAAAAATGTTTCAATGGACGATGTACTTTGAAAAACAAATGAAACCTGAATTTCTTAAGAAGTTTAATACGTATGATAAGAAAGTAGCACTACTATCAACGAGTGATTTTCGAAAAATAATAGCATTGTTTTAAATACGCTAAAAGACCAAAAAGAGATGACCCTTGGATGGTTAGGATCATCTCCGTTTCTTTAATGCGTCCAGCTCTTTTATTACTTGGTCTAGTTTTTTTTCTATTTGAGAAAGTTGAAGTTTCTGATTGTTTTTAGAATTTTTCTCAGATTGCTTTTCTTCTGTTGATTCTTGAAGGGTGATGCCTTCCCCAATCGTACCAATGAGAAAACCTAATGTAACGACGACAGATCCCAAGAAGTCTAAGGTAGCGCCAAGGTTTGGTTGCTCACTAGGTTTGTCGTTGTTTTTGGGAGTCATATGTTGTCAATCATCCTTTGGCTGTCTTTTCATTAGCATATGATAGCGAAAGAGGTTTGGTTATTTTTTTGTAGAGACTAACTTGTGTTCGTAGGCGTAAATGACAGCTTGAGTACGATCATTTACCTCCAACTTGGACAAAATGTTGCTGACATGCGTTTTTGCTGTTTTGAGCGCAATAAATAAAGTATCGGCAATATCCTGATTAGTTTTGCCTTCTGCTATTAGAAGAAGCACTTCTAGTTCACGATCAGTCAAATCTTCATGTAATGAACGACCAGATCCTTGTCGCATTCTTAACATCATCTTGTTCGTGACCTCTGGCTCTAAAACGGCATTACCATTTAAAGTTTTACGAATTGAATCAGCAATATGTGAGGCTTTGGACGTTTTTAAGAGATAGCTGATCGCTCCTGCTTCCAAAGCAGGATACACCTTGTCGTCATCGATAAAGCTAGTGACTACCATCACTTTGGCTTCAGGCCATTTTTTAATAATTTCCCGAGTAGCCTCTGCCCCGTTCATAATAGGCATGACCATATCCATTAAAATAATGTCAGGTCGATGCTTCAGAGCCAAGTCGACTGCCTCTAGTCCATTTGCTGCCTCTGCTACAACCTCCATATCTGGTTGAGCCTGTAAGTAAGCTGAAACGCCGATGCGTACCATCTCATGGTCATCGGCTAGCAAAATGCGAATCATTCTATTCACTCTCCTTGGCCTTTTTAAGATCTATATTTACAGGCTGGACTACTGGCTTTTCAGCAGGCAGCTTCACTTCTACAATTGTTCCTTGAGAAGGCACAGACACGACCTTGCATGTAGCACCGATCTCGACTGCTCGTTCCCGAACACTTTGTATCCCGTAAGAGCCATTTTTTCCTTCTCCTACTTCAAATCCAACCCCATTATCCTGAACACGAAAAATAGCGAGGTTATCTCTCTCAACGAAGAGAATGTCTACTTCAGTTGCTTTAGCATGTCTTAGTGTGTTCGATAAGGTTTCCTGTGCAATGCGGAATAAATGATCCTCGGCGCCCTTGGACAAGGAAACCTCCTCTAGACGGTAACGAATCGTGAAAAACACCTTCTCCTGAAGCTCTTGAAGCAATTCCTCTAAGCCTTCCTTTAAGGTTTTATTGTGTAGAGCAGCAGGACGTAAGTGTAAGAGTAATGCACGCATCTCTAATTGGGCCTGCTGCACAATTTTCTCTGTTTGCATTAGTGTCTTTGGAACTTCTCCATGTTTTGCTTCTTCTGTTTCGACCATAGTAGAGAGCAGCATGGAAGCTGCAAAGAGCTGCTGAGATACAGAATCATGAAGCTCTCTAGCCAGTCGCTGTCTTTCTTGGACAAGCCTTTCCTGAATAATTTTATCCTGTGTTTCGGCCTTTTCGTTTGTGATTCGCTGCAATGTTTTACGTTGGGTTAATATGAGCTGCTCCAGTTGAGTAACAGTCACTTGCATTCGCTTTGTTTGCGTGTATTTTTTCTTACTCGGTTCAAACGTTTCAGCTAATAATGGTCGTAAGCTTGTTTCTATTTTTTTTTCCTGGCTTCGTACCTTTTGGAGTGTGTTCAATGAAAAACCGAAGCTTATAAATGCTAGCACAATTATTATCCACACGCCTAGAGGTATTTGTGCATATGTCTGGTTTAACAATGACCACCAAGCTTCGTCATTTGGCCAGCCCCAGACAACATATAAAAGTAACACAATAATACTAACTAGATAAAAAAAGAGGGAGATTCCTTGCCCTAGAAATATTTTCATTTTCGGATCACCTCAACATCACCAATCCACGTGGATACAGTTATCAGTAGCTCTGCTGGATGAGAAACCTCCTCCAGGTAACCATCCTTTACAAGGACAGTCTGGTTCCATAGACGCTGAACCCCGCGGGAAAGAATACGTGCTTCACCAATTATAGTAGTGTAATGTATGCGAACTGGAATCTCGTATGGAACATGTATAGTAACCTTCCCTAAAGATTGTCGAATGGAAATAAGGGAGGTACCTTTTGGTAGCACTGTCTCTGTGACATCAATTACATAGTCTCCGTAAAAGCTTTGTACGTGTACATCCTGCCACTCATAGGCTTGAAATGGCGTTGATTGTGATGAAAATAGCGTGTTTGGGGTTATACTATTTGGTGTTTCTTCATATACCTTGCCAAACGGTTTAATCACTTGGCTAATGGGTTCGTTTTTCCAAAGCTTATAAAGGGAATAGACGAGGATAGCTACTAAAAATAATCGTAGGCTCCACATAGAAAAGATAGCTAAAATCAGAAATATAAAGCCTAGCCAGAACATATACTTCGATTGCTTCCGTAAGCTAAAGTACATCATTCCTATGCCAAGAAGGACTAATATAATATTGCCGTTACCAAATATAGTAGCTTCTATAAAAATGAGAAAAACAAAACAAATAAGAAAAAAAGCTAGCTTGTTTGTTTGGTTTTCTTTCATGCTTGTATTCTCCCTTCTTCGCATAGTAATGCATGAGAAGGAGAAGGCGTTTGCCTTCCCCTCATTGGTCCTATAAAATGGACAACCTTTTACTATATATTACACAATTTCAGCCTTTGGTTGTTCGTTTTTTTCTAATTGTTCTAAACGTTGCTCCATGGAAGTGATTTCATGCTCTTTTTCAATTTTTTGTCCAAGGCGTTCGATATATTGTTCCATGTCTTGAAAAGTACCGAATCCTTTCTGCTTTTCTTCAGGCTTTAACAATTGATCCATTTGGTGATGGGCACGAGTAACATTTTCTTTGCCCATCAGCTGCAGCTGGCGGACCTTCATATCCTTCACTTTGTGCTTCATCTCTTCATATTTGCGCTCTAACCCGAAAAGCTCCTCCATAGTTTGATGAATGCTAGTCTGTAAAGTTGTTGCACGTTCGTTGTAGGCATCAACCTCTGCCTGTGCAAAGGAAATTAAATCTTCTTCGCCTGAAGCAGTAGCTAGTTCGACTTGGTTTTTGCGTTTTTCAGCCATCTGTAATGTCTCAGCCAATTCTTTTTCCAGCTCTTGCTTCAATTTCCCTTGGCGCTCTAGCCATTTACCGGTTTGCTCTGTTTGTTTCTCTGCTTCTCGGATGTATTGATTGAGCATAGCAATTGGGTTCTTTTCTTCTTTTTTATCAAAGAGTTGATGTAAATCTGCCTTAACTGAATATTTTAATCGTTGTAGTAATGATGTCATGTTTGTTTCCTCCTTATTTATTAAGTTCGTTCCACTGTGTTTCAAAATTAACGAATGGATCATCTTTTTTTTGTATAGATAGGGAAAGATCTTCCTTATTCCAAGTTTTCCAGATGAAGTATAAAGCTACGATTGATAAGATACCAACAAATCCTGGTATATTAGAAATCGCTGTCAATAAACCAATAATACCGACTGTTGCCCAAAAGATTTTTAGTAGGCTAGAATCGCTTTTTAAGTAGAAATGTACACCTGCAATGACGAACAATGCGGATATCCCTAATCCTAATAACGGACCAAGATTCACCAATGCTGTAATTCCTGCAATTATCCCAAGTGTAACTAAACCAAATTTTTTCATATATTTGTTCCTCCTCTCGTCTGTATCTATAGCTTACCAACTCCTTCTGTTTTGCTAAACGGGCTTAAACATGATTTTCTCCTCGGTCTTAAGGCTGAGAAGGAGTAAATTACGCAAATCTGCTATACTAATGGGAAAAGACAAAATGGAGAACTCAAATGAAAAAAATTGGATTTATAACGTTAGCGATCCTTATTTATTCCGCAATTGTTTTTTATTTTGGTTGGAGTGTGTGGACATGGTTAGAAGCCTTCTTCTCAATTAATCTGGGGCTTTTCATGGGGATTTGGTTTTTAGTTGCTTTTGCAATTATTATTGCAAGACTTGACCACAGACTAAGAACTTTTAGTATAATAGGTTCTTATTGGCTTATAATCATGCAGTATGGAATTCTTTTATTCCCGATTGCAAGTATACTCGTGTGGATTTTCCCAGAGTATTTAAAGCTGATTGGTGGAATCGTTTTGCTAATCTTTGTTTTGATCATGTTGCTTGGAACATATAATGCCTTCTCGCCAGTAGTCCGAAATCTTACTATTACCATGCCTAAAAAGGGAGCAGCAGTGGACAAGTTGAAAGTGGTGGTTGCATCTGACTTTCACCTTGGTCTGTTATCCAATAAAGTGCATTTACAAAGATTTGTAAAAAAATCAAATGAACAAAATCCAGATTTGGTATTACTAGTTGGAGATTTAGTGGACGATGACCCAATATGGTTTGTAAAAAAGGGCATGTCCGAGGTGATGAAGCAGCTTCAATCTACGTATGGTAATTATGGGGTGCTAGGAAACCATGAATACTATGGGAAGAAAATTCCATTACTTGTAGAGGAAATGGAAGCTTCCAATGTAAAGATGCTATTAGATGAAACAATCATGGTGGCAGACACGTTCTATTTGACAGGACGTGAGGACTTAACGAATAGAAATAGAAAAGAACTATCCGAACTGGCACCAAAACAAAACAATTTGCCATGGCTTGTAATGGATCATACACCGTCTAATTTACTCATCCCTGAGAGGGAGAAGGTAGACTTTCACGTGTCGGGTCATACCCATCGTGGTCAAATGTGGCCAAATCATTTGTTTACCCAAAGAATTTTTGAGCTAGATTACGGGTATAAGAAAAAAGGAAATATGCATGCGATTGTATCTTCCGGATTTGGATTTTGGGGACCACCAATTCGACTAGGTAGTCAATCAGAGTTATGGTCGGTAGAGATTAAGTTAGAGGATGTGTAAGTATAATGGAAGCATGGGTTACAGACTGGATGAATCAGTTTGGATATTTTGGCGTATTTTTATTAATATTGTTAGAGAACGTATTCCCGCCGATACCTTCAGAGGTTATTTTAACGCTTGGAGGATTTATGACAACTACAACTTCGATGACCAAGGTAGGTGTTATTCTAGCAGCTACTGCGGGGTCGGTAATTGGGGCGGCAATTCTTTATGGGATTGGTCTATTACTAGATGTAGAGCGTTTAGAAAAGATTGTGAACAAGTACGGTAAATTCTTGAGACTTACTATAAAAGATATTCATAAGGCGGATGCCTGGTTTGACAAATATGGCGTTTGGGCTGTATTTTTTGGTCGACTAATTCCATTGGTGAGAAGTCTTATTTCTATTCCAGCAGGGATGTCAAATATGAAATTTTGGCTGTTCCTTCTATTTACTACACTAGGTACACTTATTTGGAATACAGTTTTAGTTTCTGTAGGTTCTGCAGTAGGTGAAAACTGGGAGGATATCGTAGGGTATATGGATATTTACTCGAACATAGTTTATGTTCTTATAGCAATAGTAGGGATTGCATTTTTAGTATGGTATTTTAAAAAACGTGACTAAGGAGATCTTATGGAAATTCTAGAATTATTTAAAGCATTAATATTAGGTTTTGTAGAAGGTATGACGGAGTTTGCTCCGGTTTCATCAACTGGTCATATGATTATCGTGGATGATATGTGGCTGCAAACAAAAGACTTTTTAGGAGAATACTCAGCTAATACATTCAAAATTGTTATTCAGCTAGGGTCAATCCTCGCTGTAGTCGTTGTCTTTTGGAAAAGATTATTGAGTTTAATAGGCTTATATAAAATAAAGGATGCGCCTAAAGGCGGACAGCTAAAGCTGACTCATGTAATTGTTGGGCTTATCCCTGCGGGTGTGCTTGGTGTATTGTTTGAGGATTACATCGATGAGCATTTATTTACAACAGAGACTGTATTAATAGGATTAGTGCTAGGTGCGATCCTTATGATTGTTGCGGATAAACTTGGACCTAAACATCCGAAAACGAACACACTAGACAAGATTACATATAAGCAAGCGATTCTTGTTGGGCTTATACAGTGTCTATCATTGTGGCCAGGATTTTCTCGTTCTGGTTCAACGATTTCCGGTGGCGTAATATTAGGTATGAATCATAAAACGGCAGCAGATTTTACGTTTATCATGGCTGTGCCAATTATGGCAGGGGCAAGCTTTCTATCCCTTTTGAAAAACTGGGAGTACGTGGAGATGAATCATTTTGGCTTTTATGCAGTGGGCTTTGTCAGCGCATTTGTATTTGCTTTAATATCGATTCGCTTCTTCTTGAAACTAATTGATAAAGTTAAACTAACACCGTTTGCTATTTATCGAATAGTTTTAGCGACAGTATTAGCAGTTATTATATTTTTCTAAGAATAACAAAAAGCATTGGGCGCTCCCAATGCTTTTTTTTGTTATTTAGGAAATTATTAAACTCTGGACCTGTGGATAAATTGATGTCTAGCTCCACCGCCTTGCCCCTCGGGGTCAAATGGATAAAAGCTGTGGTGGCTGAGGAGCTGCCTCCTCGCTTTTCCCCATTTGCCTGTCGGGGCAGACTAGGCGCTTGCGCTTTTCTTGTTATTTTTTTGGAAAAATGACAGTCACTAGGGTTCCGGTGTTTGAGGATTCTACCTTTATGATTCCGTTATGTGCTTCTATAAGCTGTTTAGTAATTGCTAAACCAAGACCAGTTCCCGAAGTTTCAGAGGTAGTATTTGTTCCTCTATAGTAACGGTTAAACAAGTTGTCTAAAACTACCTTTGGAATTCCAGGGCCCTCATCTCGAATCGTGAGGCAGGCTAGGCTGTCTTTTTCATAGATTTCCAAGTATATCTTAGTGCCATTCGGAGTATGTTTTACTGCATTTCCTACAAGATTATCGAGAACCCGTTCAAATAGCTTTGCATCTAAATAGACAGTAAGATCCTTATTCCCTCTAGGTTCTTGAACATCATTCCAATGACTGGCGATAACATAGGATCTTAAGAATTTAAAGAGATTTAATTTTTCTTTGTTAAGTTGAATTGCATCGTTTTTCAATTGGTAAGTAAAGGTCAAATCCCCGATTAAGGCATTCATGTAATTAGACTTTTCCTGCATGGTTTTAGCAAAGTGTTGTACCTCTTCAGCCGACCAGGAGTATTCATAGGAAGCTAGCATGGTAGAATATCCATAGATTGAACTGAGAGGGGTTTTTAAATCATGAGAAAGCCCAGTAATCCAGTCCTCTCTTAGTTTTTCCGTTTCTATTATCTTCTCTTCGTTACTTTTTAATGTATCTGCTAATTTGACTAGGGACTTATCCACTTCCTCGTATATACGGTATTTTCGTTTAAATCTACCGGATTTTGGCGAACGCAATTTTTTATCATTTGGTGATTCGTAGTCTTTTACGCTTAACTTTTCAATTCTATGTAAGAAGTAGAGCAAAGGACGACCAAATCGATATCCAAGCCAGATAGAAAAAAGAATAGTAAAGATGAACAGAAAGAGATGAAATGCTAAAATAGAGAACACTAGCTTTTTCATGGTATCTACTAAGGCCGGCTCAAAGGGATGATAATTCATATTAGGCATTCGTACTACTAGGACTTTTCCATTTTCCATCATTCTGAAAGCTGTAACTTCTTTTCTTTCAAAGTAGTCCTGACTATTCGTAACTATTTCCATGCTACTTAATGCTTTATTCATATCCCCATAAAAGATTTCTTCTCTTATCCCATCAGAGTTGTATATTTCAACGGATGCATCTACAGCTGAAATTTCTTTTTCTAGCTCCTCGTTCATTTGAATTTCATTATTTATGTAAAGCTTATCAAGTAACGACTCTACCTGATGGTCTTCTATGAAAATCATGAAAAGCTGGTCTGGTAACTCCCAAACAACATGATCTTTTTTCTGTATGGCAGTCCATTCAATAGAGTGTGAAGACTGATTTTCTTGGTTAGTAGCTACAAGAATTTTGCCTACTTCGTCTACAAGATACACATGGCCGAAGTTTTGCTTAGCTAAATTTACAAAGTCCTCAGATAATATATAACTGCCATCGGTTTGTTTTTTTATATCACTTTCTATTTCAAAGGCATCCAATGCACGAATATCTGAGATAGCTTCCTTTGAAAGTAAGTCGTAAATGATCAAAGCGAACATCCCAAATGTCACTAAAAATAATACGGCATAGAATACGACAAAATAAATTAAAAATCGTAGTGATAGTTTACTCGAAAGTCTCATACCTTATTTCTCCTCATTTACGAGCTTATAGCCAATCCCTCTAATCGTTACCAACTGTTGAGGATTACTAGGATTTTGTTCAATTTTCTCTCGGAGTCTCCGTATATGTACCATGATTGTGTTGTCATCTATATAGCTGTCTTCTCCCCAAATAGAAAGAAAAATTTGCTCCTTAGATAAAATCTGTCCGGCATTTTCACAAAAAAGAAGCAGTAAATGAAATAGTTTACCCGTAACAATACTTTTTTCTCCGTTTACAGTTAGCTCTGCGCTACTTTTATTCAACATAAAATTGCCGAATTTATATACCTTTTCATCAGAAATTTTAAATGCAGAAGTATAGCGTTTCATATGTGCTTTAACTCGGGCGGCTAACTCCAATGGATTAAAAGGTTTGGTTATGTAATCATCAGCTCCATTCATAAATCCTCTTATTTTATCAGCATCGCTTTCTTTTGCGGTTAGAAAAAAAATAGGAGCATTGGATTTTAAGCGAATTTGTTTAGCTAAATCAAGTCCTACTCCATCGGGAAGCATTATGTCGAGTATATATAAATCATAAAGACTAGTGGAAATATAACTACTGGCCTTCTGATAAGTTTCACAAATATCAATATGACGAAAATCTTCTCTTCTTAATATGATTTCTACCATTTCAGCGATGGCAAGCTCGTCTTCAACTATCAAAATATTAGTATCTTTCATAATTAACTCACTCCTAAAAATATTTAAGGTTTCTTTAAGGTTGGTTTCAATATATTATAAGCTTACCATTTTATACTAATTAAGAAGTCGAAAATTTTAGGAGGTTTTTCATGTGCGCACAAAAAGGGTACGCTTTATAGATGCTTTAAGAGGATTAAGCTTGTTGGGTATATTATTGGCCAATCTTTTAATCTTTCATTACGGTATTTGGGGAAAAGATGAAATTAGTTATTATTCTTTGTCTAATACAGATAAAGGTTTATATTCTTTTCTAAAAATTGTTGTAGAAGGAAGTTTTATGCCCATTTTTACTTTTTTATTCGGGTATTCGCTAGTTAAACTAGCAGAATCTATCAAAAACAAAAATGGAAAAGTAAAAAGACACCTGTGGAGACGTTTTTTACTGCTTTTTACATTAGGTTTATTACATTCGACTTACTTGTGGGAAGGAGATATTTTGGCCTTTTACGGAATGATGGGGATCTTCCTATTAATCTTTCTTAATAGAAAAAAGAAAACGTTAATCATTTGGGGAGTGGTTCTATTCATCTTAACTGGGGCAGCCGGTTACGGTGTAGTAGAGCAATCCATAGAGGAAGAGAAAAGATTGTCTGATTACATAGAAAAAACATATGATATCTACAAAAGCGGTTCTTATGAAGAAATAAAGGATCATCGAAATAATGAGAGCCCATTGTTTACGGACGATGAGTTGGAAACGGCCTTCTTAATACTGTTTATGCTGTTATTTGCACCGCTTTTGACCTCTCCAATGTTTTTATTCGGAATGGCAGCGGCAAAAGGTAAGTTATTTCAAAAAATGGAACAGGAGGAGAAATGGTATAAGCTTAGTATGGTACTATTGCCGATAGGACTTTTGCTAAAATCAGTAGCTATACTTGGGGATGAGTCCAATTGGACGGGCATTTTTCAGCATCTAGGAGCACAATTTCTTTCTATAGCTTACATTGGTACTTTTGCTCTTCTATTTAGAAAGTTTTCTGCGAGCAAAGTATTCCTTGGTTTAGAGAGTGCAGGGAAGCTTTCCTTAACTAATTACATTTCACAAAGCGTAGTATGTACCTTTGTCTTCTATGGATACGGCTTGGGTCAGTTTGGAACATTGGGAATGCTAAACAGTATTTTTCTTGTTCTTATACTTTTTGTATTTCAGTGCATAAGCAGCTATTTTTATCTAAAAAGATTTAAACGAGGTCCTTTAGAGATGATTATTAGAATGGGAACAAATCTATCCTGGAGAGGGAATTTAAAAGCGAAAAAGCAGAAGATAAAAGTAGAAAAAGTGCTCGAATAATAACAAGAAGTTAAGGTTTTGGATTACGGCTCCAAAACGAATAAATTAGAGCGAACTTATAATTGCTAAACAGAAATTGCAAATTAATTAAATTCTGTTTAAGGTTTATCGTATTGTTTTAGTGATAGTACTAGCAGTTATTATATTTTATAAATTATAGAGATGACTTCTTTCACAGGGGTCATCCTTTTGTTTTTGGCTACGTTAAAATTAATGGTTTTCTGTCTTTTTCATTAAAGATACCCGTTAATAATGCATTTAAAATAATACATCTTGACAGTACAGTAAAACATGATAAAATTCTAGTAACTTTAGCGATTGAAAGCGTTGAATCGCGAAAGTGAAATATGTACGAGTGATTGTCCTAGTAATCTGCATGTACCCAGCAAAAAGAGACTGAACGGTTGGTGAAAGTTCAGGTAATCATGATAGATGAATTACAACAATTAAGTAAACTCGGTTTTAATGAAGTGGTTGAGCATACACGATGTTCGACAAATAGGGTGGTACCGCGGAGATTTCCTTCGTCCCTAGCTATAGGGATTGGAAGGTTTTTTTTCATTCCTAAAAACTATTATTAGGAGGATTAGCAATGTTTCGTATTCGTTCCACGATCTCCCCCTCATTTTCGGAGGCGGCACTACTTAGTACTATGATTATCGCTATAATGGCGCTTTGTATCATAAAATTTGATTCAGTTCCTCATATGCCTATCTTACTGGCAATTCTATTACTCATAACTTATGGTCTTATGAAGAAAGTACCTTACAAAAGACTAGAAGAAGGACTAGTAGATGGTGCCAAAGCGGGACTAGGTGCAATTTTCATCTTTTTCTTTATTGGTATATTAATTAGTAGCTTAATGATGAGCGGGACGATTCCAACACTTATTCACTTAGGCTTTCAATTTATTACGCAACACTTTTTTTATGCTATTGTATTTCTAGTTACTTGTATCGTTGGTTTATCTATAGGAAGTTCCCTAACAACAGTAGCTACAATCGGTGTTGCTTTTATTGGAATGGCTAGCGCTATGGATATTTCTTTGGCTATTACAGCTGGTGCAATTGTTTCAGGAGCTTTTTTCGGAGATAAAATGTCTCCACTATCAGATACTACAAATCTCGCATCTGCTATCGTTCAGGTAGATTTATTTGAACATATTCGAAATATGGGATGGACAACGATACCAGCATTCATTATTTCGCTAATTGGATATGGGATTTTATCGCCAAACAAAGAATTTCAACAGCTCGAGCAAGTAAATGAATTTCAAGCTGGACTACTCCAAACAGGGATGATTCATTGGTATACACTGATTCCTCTTGTTTTACTCGTTATACTTTCCATTAAGAAAGTGCCTGCTATATTATCTCTGGCTTTCACATCATTTGTTGCTATACTTATTTCCTATTTCCATCAATCTTTTAGTTTTGGGGAAGTATTGAATATACTATTTTACGGTTTTACATCTAGCACGGGTATGGAAGCAATTGACTCCTTACTTTCTAGGGGCGGCATTAATAGCATGATGTTTACGATTGGGCTTGTTCTTCTTGCCTTAAGTATGGGTGGACTTTTGTTTACGCTCGGGATCGTGCAAAGCTTACTCATGAAAGTGGAAAGCTCGCTAAGGAAGGTGAGTTCTGTTATTGCAGCCACTGCTTTTACCGCAATAGGGGTTAATACACTTATCGGAGAGCAGTACTTATCGATTTTATTGACTGGAGAAGCATTCCAAGCACAATTTAAAAAGGTTGGTTTGGCCAATAAAAACTTAGCACGCGTAATGGAAGATGCTGGTACGGTTGTAAACCCCCTTGTACCATGGAGTGTATGTGGGATTTTCATTACGAATGTATTAGCTGTTACAACACTCGAGTACTTACCATTCGCATTTTTCTGCCTGCTTAGTCCGATTTTGACTATATTATTTGGACTAACTGGTAAGACATTGACTTATATCGAAGGAAAATAGTTTTACACTAAATCCTCATGACTAATTTTATTTAGTAATGAGGATTTTACTGTAGTTATGGGATGGCTTGTTTTTTAATGAATAAATGTATTATGAACTCTTTTAGATTCATTGAAATAATTTGCCCAGATAAATGTAAAAATAAAGGACATCATAGACACAGAAGCAAATTCAAACCTTTCCTCATGATTCACAGACATTAAAAACTACATCCTACCTATGTTTACTTTACAAAAGTATTCTTTACCCTTTTTGATTTACTAAAATAAGTAATCCAAATCGAGGTACTTACCATAGAGCGTATTACGTTAAACATATAGTGCTGGGATGTTAAAGGATCGGGTTCAAACACATTCTCTATGATTTGCAAATTTATATAGCCAATGAGAATATCTAATATTAGCATGATGGTAAGATAGGTAATCATTATCTTAGGGAAAAACTTTTTGTTTTTAAAGAAAAGAATGAGTAAAACTATAACTGTAGATATTTGAGCAAGACATATGATAAGGTCTATTATTATAAGTGGACCAAATAAAGGATGATAATATTCTCCACTCCTACTAGTTATACTCTCCCAACTTTCAGCTGTCAAAAATGGGAAACCATCCATCATTAGATATGCAACAATAACAAACGGTGTGGTAATTAGTCCGATAAGTGGAAGTATCAGCCAGCCACCAATACCAACTGGTCCTTGGGGTAATAAGTCCTTAGAGGTCAACCTCGCTGAATCACCTGCTGTCATATTTATAACCTCCTAAATTTAATATATTTTACCAATTTTATAGGCCGCTATAATTATAATATCCAGAAAATATGGAATTCGCAATTTTATAATTGGGTTACTATGAAAATAAGATGTAAGACCTAACACAAAGTCTTTTTACCTATGTACAAGTTTAAACACAATATGTTAGGGTATATAAGTAAACAAAACACAATATATAGTATGTATACGATGAAAAGGTACCATTTTGGTTTAAAAGGGAATTCGGTTTAAGACCGAAGCTGTCCCCGCAACTGTAAGTGCGGACAACTGTTGATTATGCCACTGCGAGGTTTCGTGGGAAGGCCAATGGGAGGAAGATGCACGAGCCAGTAGACCTGCCTTTTTGTCGATGAAGCAACACTTTCTTCGGGGGTTGAGAGGTGGGGGCGAGAGACTCTATCTTAAAACGAACGATATGTCTTGTTGTTTCCTACTTTAAAATCGTGAGCGATGACTCAGCCGAAGAGGCTAGAGGCATCGCTTTTTTGTATATAAAAGAATAGGGAGGAATTTAAATTGGCAATTATTACGAATACAGAAAAACAGCAGGTATTACAGCAGTTAATAGTAGAATTTGGAGAAGAAAAGATAGCTCCTTTAGTTAAGTCGCATCACAAGTGGTTACAAAAACACCCAGAAGGTACGATTGCGGCATGGTCTAAGGCTATGTCTCTAGAGGCACTTAGCTTTTTAGATGAACAGGAGCCATTTTGGACATTTGTGGCAGCACGTATTTATTTAGCGGAAGTCTATTCTCAGCAAGCGGAAAGAAGAAACACAACCGCAGATGCCGTCTATACAAAATTTGCAGAGAACGTACGGATCCTTTCTAAAAAGGGAATATATAATCCCTCTATTATGGAAAGCTATTCGAATGAGGAATTAGAGCAGCTAGGAAATCTCCTTGTCGCCAAAAGAGATTCCCTATTTACCTACATAGCCTTAAAAACTCTTTTAGATCGCTATGTAGCGAAGGATTTTAATAAGGATATTGTAGAGTTGCCACAAGAGCGCTGGCTTGTTATAGCTATGACACTTATGAAGGACGAAAAAGAAAACCGTCTTGAAAAAATAAAAGAAGCTTATTGGGCAATGAGCAATTTATATATGACGGTTGCAACTCCAACTTTATCTAATGCTGGGAAGCCACATGGACAGCTCTCTAGCTGCTTTATTGACACTGTAGATGATAGTCTGCAGGGTATTTATGACAGTAATACAGACGTAGCTACTGTCGATTCGGATGGTCTGGTAAAATACGTAGCTTTCGGCGAGGCGATTATTACAGTCACCACCGAGGATGGAGGCAAGACTGCAACCTGCAGGGTGAAAGTGTTAGAGAAAAAAACAATGTCCGAGCTTCTTGCAACCAATCTCAATATTCCTGAGGCTGAAGATATGAC
>NZ_JBAEAP010000066.1:0-2057 GCF_056205495.1 Psychrobacillus sp.
AATTTACAGGAACTGTCTAGTAGAGTTCACCCTATTTTTGCTATCGTTTTCACTTCTTTACTATATTTAACAATCGGTCCTTTTTTCGCATTACCTAGAACGGGTGCTGTTTCATATGAAATTGGAATAATGCCCTTTATAAATTCTGAATATACACAAATCGGGTTGCTGGTGTTTACAGTTATTTTCTTTGGTGTTACATTATGGCTTTCCTTGAATCCATCGAAGATTGTAGATAATGTGGGGAAATACCTTTCACCAGGAATACTAATAGGGTTATTGATCTTATTGGTTCTTGTTATATTCAAGCCGATGGGAGATTTTAGTGCACCGCAGGGAAACTACGTTGATAATGCCTTTATGACAGGTTTTACAGAAGGGTATAATACAATGGATGCTTTGGCTTCCTTAGTCTTCGGTATTATTGTCATTAATGCAGTTCGTGCAATGGGTGTAACCTCTAAAAAAGGTATCTTAGTAGCAACTGCTAAGTCAGGTGCCATTGCAATTTTCTTCTTAGGAATAATTTATGCTGGTATTGGATATCTAGGAGCTACGTCTGTTGATATGTTTGGGATAATGGATACTGGAGGTCCTGTTTTAAGTGCAGCTTCCGAGCATTATTTTGGTTCCTTTGGAGCTATTCTGTTAGCTATTGTAATTATCTTAGCTTGTTTAACGACAAGTATAGGGCTAACTACGGCTTGTGCGGAGTATTTCCATACATTAGTGCCAGCTATAAGCTATAAAGTATTTGTGATTATTTTCAGTGTATTTACATGTGTTATCGCTAACTTTGGCTTAGCGAATATTATTACATACTCTGTACCAGTACTAATGCTTTTATATCCGTTGGCTATTGTTTTAATATTGCTAGCTTTTTTATCACCATTGTTCTATCATTCAAGGCTAGTATACGTAGTGGTTATGTTCTTTACTTTCCTAATCAGTATTGTAGATGGATTGAAAGCGCTATGTGATTCTTTGGAAATAGAGTATTTTGGATGGTTACAATCAATTTTAAACTTATATGATAATATCTTACCTTTCTATAATGTGGGCCTGGGTTGGATTGTTCCTTTTGTTGTGATCACTCTCATAACAACTCTTATTGCTAGGGTTATAAAATAAGCACAAAATACAGTTTATAAAGAGGCTGGAAAATAATTAAAAAGTCCCTCAATTTTACGATTAGGAAAATTGGGGCTTTTTTTCTGTATTATAATACTCCACTACGAAAGACTCTCAAGCATGTAGTCTCTCTACTCCAGATACTATTCTCCATTGAGACCAATTCAAGAAATGTCACTATATTTTCTTTAAGAATAAACAAAAAAAGTGAAATTGCATCACACAATTTCACTTTTTTTTGTTGCCAGGTTTCTTATGTCCCTGCGTTTAATTTTATCTTTCTTAAAACTCTTCTATCGTATAAATCCAGTTAGCGCGCATTACTTCTGTAAGCTTTGAAACGTCCTTATCTTTAAACAACTGGATTAACTCTTGGTGTTGTTCAATAGATTGCTCTCTTAAATTAATTTTTTCGTAATAATAAAGTCTTCTTACATGAGCTTGGAGCATTTCTACCATAGAGAATATGTATGGATTATTCGCGCGATCCACAATCAGCTGATGAAATTCTTCATCAATTCTTAGTGCTTTTGTAAATTCTTTAGCTTGTAGCGCCGTTGCGAATTCTTTATTTTTTTCTTCCAGCATATTTAAAATTTCTTCGTCCATATTAGGAGTTGCAAGTTCAGCTGCGAGCGCTTGTAATGCGGCTAAAGGAGGGAGTAAATTATAAATGTCCTCTGGTTCCACAGGAGTAACCTGTGTTGCTCTTCCTGGTTGCATGGATACAAAGCCCTGAGATTCCAGTAGCTGAAGTGATTCTCTTATTGGTGTACGGCTAACACCTAAAGCTTGTGCTAGCTCTATATCGTTTAGCTTCTCATCTGGTTGAAGAGTACCATCGATAATCCATTGTTGTAGCTGATTGAACGCATGTAGCTTAGCGGTAGTACGTACTGGTTTGGTGTGGTCAATTGGTATAGGCA
>NZ_JBAEAP010000067.1:0-5046 GCF_056205495.1 Psychrobacillus sp.
AACTGAGGGAACTCCCGCTAGATTAGATATATTCATCCTTATAAAATCATTCCATTTATTTTTCTTTGCATATTCCTCTAAATATATTGCTGTTCCAACTCCTAATATTAAGGAAACTGGAGCGACAACTCCCATCAACCAAATAGATCCCACCAATGCCGCTTTAATACCTGCTTTTTCTGGAAATCTGGAACCATAGTTTTGAAAAAATTCAGGTGTAATGTAACCCGCACCTTGCGAAATAATTCGGTAGAATAAAATACCCAAAGCTAATAAAGCAAATAATGTAGTTAACAGAAAAATAAATTTAAACACCATATTTATCGTCAGCCTACTAGTCATTCTTTTCACTACCGTCTCATGTTCCACGTATCTCATTTAATATTCCTCCCGAAATCTTTTCGATATAACATGAGCAAGATAGTTCATGAACAACGTAAATAAGAATAATGTAAAACCTACTGCATAGATCGAATAGTAAATGGTGGTTCCATAACCGGCATCACCAGAAGACACTTGGACAATGTAGGCCGTCATTGTTTGAATAGATTCTGTTACATCCCAGTCAAACTTTGGGGTTGAACCCCCAGCCAAAGAAACGATCATAGTTTCGCCGATTGCTCTAGACATGGCAAGCACAATAGAAGCAATAACTCCCGAAACTGCAGCAGGTAAGACAATCTTTAAAGCTACTTCTAATTTCGTTGAGCCAATTGCTACTGCGCCTTCTCTAATGGAGTTTGGTACGGATGACATGGCATCCTCCGACAATGAAACAATCATTGGTAAAATCATTATGCCAACGACAATTCCTGGACTCAAGGCATTAAATATTTTTAAATCAGGTATGATCTGTTGCAATAAAGGAGTGACAAAAGTTAATGCAAAAAAACCATACACAATAGTAGGAATACCTGCTAATACTTCTAAAATAGGCTTAATAATTCTTCTTGTTTTATCACTTGCATATTCACTTAAATAAATTGCTGAACCAATACCAAATGGGACTGCAACAATCCCAGCTATAAAAGCCACCTTCAATGTTCCTACTATTAATGGCAGAATCCCAAACAGCTGCTCTGTATTTGCAAATGGATACCATTCCGTTCCAAATAAGAATTCTGTAATCGAAATACGGGAAAAGAAAATAATTGTTTCTACTACTAACGTTATTATTATTCCAAAAGTCGTAAGGACAGAGACAGATGCAATAAGCATGAGGATATATGGAATAATCTTTTCAAATTTTTTAGAGTTACCTGCGCGAGATTTTACGATTAGTTCTTGAATGGAAGTGCTCTCGGTTAGTCTTTTTACCACAGTAAATCCCCCTTTTCCAACGAAAGAAATGAGCAGCAGCAAGCTACTCATAAATCTTCCACATATAAATCTCTATTACTTAAGTGCCTCTAAGTCTGCAAGCCCTTTATTATAGTTTTCTTCAGGTAAACTCACATACCCAACCGCTTCTGCCATATCACCGGCATGTTCAATGGTAAATTTCATGAAATCATAGAAAGCTGGATTTTCTTTAATGGCACGATTGTTAGCGTAAACGAATAAGGGACGTGACAACGGTGAATAATCTCCAGATTCGATTGTTTCGTTTGTAGGTTCAACCCCGTTTACTTTAACTACCTTTAATGTCTCTTGGTTAGCTAGATAGTATGCATACCCAAAGAAACCAATCGCATTTTTGTCACCTTGTACTCCTTGCACAAGAACATTGTCATCTTCAGATAACGTTGCACTTTTAACCAAATCCGCTTCATCTAATATCACTTCATCAAAGTAGTCATATGTGCCAGAATCCGTGCCTGGGGAGTAGTATACAATCTCTTCCTCTGGCCACTCTGGGTTAATATCTGACCATTTTTTCTTTGTCCCATCTTCTATCCACATCTTTTGTAATTCTTCTATAGTTAAAGAATCTACCCAGTCATTTTCTTTATTTACTACTAGGGATAATCCGTCGTACGCAATTTGAAATTCTGAGAAATCAATATTTGCTTCTGCTAGCTTTTGCTCTTCTTCTTCTTTAATAGGGCGTGATGCATTAGAAAAATCAGTGTCACCAGCTATAAACTTTTCAAAACCTCCACCTGTTCCTGACACTCCCACTGTAACCTGTACTTCGGACTGTTCAGCTGCATACTCCTCTACCACTGCTTCTAAGATAGGCGCCACCGTGCTTGATCCATCTCCAGAAACTTTCCCTTCCAAGACACCTTCTGCTTGGGGTTCACCCGCTTCTGATGAGCTAATATCGGATTCTGCCTCTGCTCCTTCTGTAGAATCTGATCCGCAGGCTCCCAGAACAAATGTCAATCCTGCCATAGTTGTTAATAAAAAGTATTTCCAGCTTTTCATCAGGTATTTCCCCCTAAAGTATATTTTCTGTCTTACAAGACTTACTTTAAAGTTTGTATATTGAGTGGGTATAAAGGAGATGTAAATAGTTTGTAAATTCAAACATTATAATGTTTACATTTATATTTTGGAGAGTCTATTGTTTGTAGATTTACTTTCAAACAGTTTACTGATGAAAGTATCCGTCTTATAAAAAGTCACTGACTTAAAATACCCCCTTGCTTCCTAATTCATGTTTAGTGAATCATCTAAAATAAAAAGGCTATGTTAAAGGCTAGGGTTGAATTATGATGTGTTCTAAATCGGCAAGTAGAATTGATTTCCGCGCCAGCCGGACGCTTTCCTCGGGGTGAGCGATAAGCCATCACCCATCGCTTACGCGCATGGTTGTGATGGCTTATCTGTCTCACTCATCCCGTAGGAGTCGCCGACTGGCACTCCAATCAATAAATGGAGAAGGGTCATAATTCATAAATCCCTATTTATAAATTTACTCAGATAAACAAAGCCGGAAAAGTCACTAGAACCACACTTCATAATCTATTTATATTTATTAATAGTCATTCAGTCGGTATAAAAAAGAAGTTTAGTCAAAATTGTCCATAACTTTAATATAGCCAAAAGAAAAAACCCTTTCCTCAATTAGGAAAGGGTTTTTTACAAAGGGGATGGGAGAAATGTTCACGTTCAAACAAAGGGGTGTATGTTATCTTGTGATTTATTTCACACTCTTACTTTAGCATGCTCCAGTAATAAAAACAACTCCTTGTACTTCACTTTCACAAATTCGTCAAACATTATTCCAGAATATAATTTCTTTTCTAAAGTAAAAGCCACCTCTTCTATTAAGAGGTGGCTTTTTCGAATTAGCTCAGTAACTGCTCTAATTCATTTAGTTTTTCTTCAAATACTTTACAAGCTTCTTCAATTGGAGAAGCTGTGTTCATATCTACTCCAGCTTTTTTCAAAACTTCGATTGGATAATCTGAGCACCCAGCTTTAAGGAATTCATTAATATAACGGTCAACCGCTGGCTGTCCTTCAGACAAGATTTGATTGCTCAGTGCAGTAGCGGCACTTAGGCCAGTTGCATATTGATATACATAGTAATTGTAATAGAAGTGAGGAATTCTAGACCATTCTAAACCAATTTCCTCATCTATAACAATATCGTCACCAAAATATTTCTTGTTTAACTCGTAATACACCTCTGTAAACTTATCAGCTGTTAATGCTTCTCCGTCTTGGTCTAATTGATGAATGATATGCTCAAACTCTGCAAACATAGTTTGTCTAAACACTGTCCCTCTAAACCCTTCAAGCCAATGGTTTAGTAAATAAATTCGTTTCTTAGGATCTTCTATTGTTTTTAGTAAATGATCATTTAACAAAGCCTCGTTACAAGTTGACGCTACTTCTGCAACGAAAATAGAATAGTCCCCATACACATACGGTTGATTTTCCCTAGTATAATAGCTATGAATACTATGTCCAAACTCATGAGTAAGTGTAAATAAGTTGTTTACGTTATCTTGCCAGTTCATTAATATATAAGGATTAGTTCCATAAGTACCGGATGAATAGGCACCAGAACGCTTTCCTTTCGTCTCTACAACATCAACCCAACGGCTCTCAAGACCTTTTTTCACGATAGATACATATTCCTCACCTAATGGTTTAAAGCTCTCTAACATTACAGCACAAGCCTCTTCATACGTATACTCCATTTTCAATTCTTTTACAAGTGGTGTGTACAAATCATACATATGTAACTTATCTACACCTAGAACTTTTTTACGAAGACTGACATATCGATGAAGTAAATGTACATTCTTGTTTACCGTTTCCACTAAGTTATCATAAACCGATTCAGGAATGTGGTTAGCTGACAAAGCAGCTTCTCTAGCAGAAGTATAGTTTCTGATCTTTGCATAAACATTATCTGCTTTGATATTCCCACTCAAAGTAGAAGCAAATGTATTTTTAAATTTACCATAGGTTTCGTACATAGCCTTAAACGCATCCTCACGCACACGTCGATCTTCACTTTCTAAAAATCTACTATAGCGACCATGTGTAAGCTGTACTTCATTGCCATTCTCATCCTTAATGAAGGGGAATTCCAAATCTGCGTTGTTTAACTTGCCGAAAGTATCCGCTGATGCTCCGGTCACTTCAGAAAACTGAGCAAGTAGTGCCTCTTGCTCTTTCGGAAGTACATGCGGACGTTCTTTGTTTATCTCTTCTAGCATTTGTTTATATACTTGGAGGTCGTTGTTTTCTTTTAGATAATTTCCTAATACCGTTTCATCTAAGGACAATATTTCAGGTACTAAAAATGAAAGCTCTGTGGAAACTTTTACGTATAAAGACTTTATACGGCTATCTAAAGCCTGGTATTTACTATTTGAAGTATCTTGATCATTACGCATATGAGCATAAGTATATAGCTTACGTAATCGGCTAGTTAGCTCGTCACGATATGTTAAAACTTCTAATAATGCTTCTGGTCCAGAACTTATTGTTCCTTGATAAGAAGAGGCCTTTTTAGCTAACTCCGCTACTTCCTTAAATTCTTTTTCCCAATCCGCTTCAGTAGAAAATATATCCTCCAACTTCCAAGTAAGACGTTCATCTACTTCACTTCGAGTTAAAATTTTGTTTTTTGTATCTGCT
>NZ_JBAEAP010000068.1:0-1681 GCF_056205495.1 Psychrobacillus sp.
TGCTTAAATGTGATAATTATCACATTTCTGTACAAATATTGTAGGTATAATTAATCAAAAAGGGAGTGTTATTATATGCGTGGTTCTTTAAAAAGTAAACTTTTAGTTCTGGCTTTAATCGTTATATTACTACCTTTATCAATACTAGGCCTAAATAATTATTTGTTAGCTAAAAAAGAATTAGATGAATTAGGGAAAATGGGGATTCAAAATGGTACCTATGCAATATTGGATTTAATTGATGAATTGAATAAAGAGGTAGAAAAAGGCGTTATAACAATTGAAGAAGCAAAAGCACGAGTTGCAGATAAAATTATCGGTCCTTTAAAGGAGGACAATAAACGTTCAATCACTAATCCGGCATCCTACGGGAAGAATTTCTATTATTATGTTATGGATGATAAAGGCAACTTATTAGTACACCCTAGTCTAGAAGGGGAAAACTTATATGATAATCAGTCGGAGGATGGTCAGTATTTTATAAGAGATAGTATAGAAAAAGCATTAAATGGTGGGGGGTACGTGTCTTATAACTGGCCACTTCCTAGTGACGAAGCTCAAGTGGAACCAAAAATTGCATATAGTATAGAGGATCCCAATTGGGGGTGGATAATTGTAGCAGCTACATACGAAATGGACTTTAATAAAGGCGCACATACTATGTTATTTACAACCATTGTGACGATTTTAATAGCGCTCCTGTTAGGATTAGTACTGTTTTGGTACTTTGCTAGAAAAATGACATCTTATTTAAAGAAGATTATGGTTTTAACCTCGGATATAGCAGATGGAAAGCTTAGTGGAAATGAGATACCAATAGAAACAAGGGATGAGTTAGGTCAGCTTGCATTAAATGTGAATACTATGAAGAATAGTTTAGAGGAAATGGTGAGTCAAACAAAAGTATCTTCAGACCATATGAGAGGCTCCTCCGAGGTGCTGAGTGCTGTAATAGAAGAAACTACGGCAGCTGCTGATGAAATTTCACATGTTATTACAGAAATCTCTAAAGGTGCAGTTATACAAGCAGAGGAAGCAGAGGTAGCTTCTGATAAAGTAAATGATTTGTCTACAGTTATTGAGAAAACACTTAAGCAATATAATGAAATTATTGTAGGGGTTAGTCAAATGACAAGCGTACAAGAAAATGGTTTATCTAACATAAATACCTTAACTACAAATACTGATAGATTGCAAGCAGTGATGGATGTCCTACAGGCTACTTTTACTCAACTTACTAATCGAATGGGACAGATATCTCAAATTGTTCAGACCATTAATGATATATCTGCCCAAACCAACTTACTTGCTTTAAATGCAAGTATCGAAGCTGCAAGGGCAGGAGAGCATGGAAAAGGATTTGCGGTAGTAGCAGAGGAGGTAAGGAAGCTATCAGAAGGTACTCAGGTAGCTACAGATAGTGTACGTAATCTTTTAAAGCAAATTGAGCAGGACACACGTTTAGCAGAAATTCAAATGACGGAAACTCAATCGATTTCAAATGAACAAATGGATTCAGTTGAGTATACTAAACAATCTTTCGTTGAATTGACTAAATCCATTCAACAAATAAAAGAAGATCTTATTTATTTAAATGAAGAAATGAATACCATGTATTCTAATAGAGAAGTGGTTGTAGGGGCAATATCTAATATTGTAGCCGTTGCAGAGGAGTCTGCAG
>NZ_JBAEAP010000069.1:0-4673 GCF_056205495.1 Psychrobacillus sp.
AATAGTTTGGAATCTGAATAGAGAAGGTGAAACTGATGGGAATTGAATTATGTGCACTAATGTTCGAAAACTTGCTAGTTTATAAAACTGAGGGTAAAAAAGAAAGCTGGCAGGAAGGTATTTATTATTTGGACGATATTGCTTTAAGTAAAGATGTATATAGAAATGGACCACTATTTTTCTCTTACAAAGGGAACGACACGGATCAAACATTAGGGGAATTTACATATTATTTGCCAATAAGTAGTCCAGTAGAGGTAACAGAGGACTCGGACTTTACTTTTCAAAAGGATTTTAAACTAGATCGAGCATTATTATTAAGGCAGGCTGACGAAAAGCTTGATATCAATATTGCATTTGCTGAAGTACAAGCATTTTCTAATGAAAATAATTTAGAGATTGAAGATTACTTTTATTGTATTCTTTTAAATGTTTATGGAGAATATATAGTCGATTTATATGCTCCATTAAAAAGCCAGGGTGATGAAGAATGATCGTAGAAAATCATCAAATTGCTTATCGTCACGTAGCTTCTAAACTATACAATTTTGTCCCTGAGGAAATTGAATTAGCTTTCCAAGATTTCGTGCAGATATTATCTGAATACAATTATACACCTACAGGAGTGGTATTTTATTCGGTTATTGGTGAGTCCTCAGAAGGGGTCATGACAGCTGAGATATTTATACAAATAAGTGAAACTTCTATAGCTATACCTCGTGAGGAAGCAGTGAAGTTTACGAGCTATTTTTGTGTAGATCATTTACTTATGACTCGAGTGCAGGGTGATTTTAACATGAAATCTCAAGAAAAATATGAAGAATTATCTACCTATATGGAGCAGAAAAACTATACTCAGAAAACCCCACTATTTGTTCAAATCAAAAAAATGCATACAACCGATTCTTCTTATGTGGAAATGAGTATAGGTGTTTTGTGATTTATAAATAATGACAATCAAAAACTTAGCCTATGCCATCATTGGTATGGGCTTGGTGCAATTTTGGGGTCATACAAAAGTTTAGGTAGATGAGCAATGAATATTTTGTGATTGCAAAGGGGGGTAGTAGAGGAATGTTTCTAAATTAACTCGTGTATGGAGTTTAGCTGAAAAGACACTCCGTTCAAATTAAAGGGTGATTTAATTGAGATTAGTAGAGGAAGATTTTGAAGTACTACGAGAACCGTTAGAATCTGGTCGTCAAAGCAGGGAAAGCCTTAGTTTTGTACTCATACTGGGTATTTTTTTACAGCCATTAGTGTTTGCTTTAAATTACCATCTGGTTGCGGTTTATACTTTATTTCCGTTTAAAGAGGAGATAATTAATATACAATTTTGGTTTACTGCTATTTTAATGGGGCTAAGTATTGTGTACTTGATTCCGTTTGTTTATAAAAGAAGTGAAAGAATACAGTATGCGCTTGTAATTTTGGTTTCACATAATGTGGGTTCCATCCCATTCTTGATTATTTCCCTATTTACAATAGGTTTGGAGGATGAGGGCTTGACCAATAATGAGGACACATTATTGCAAATCACCTACAGTATTTTAGCAGCAGCACTCTTATTATTTATCATTATAATGGCCCGGTATTATATTTTGCTTAAGAAAGGTGACTATCGAAAAGGCTCAAAAAAGGAAGAACAAAGAAACGAACTAGCAAATATGTCGTTTGTTCCTAAAGTAGTATTAGTTGGGGGAATAGTATTTTTAATCTTAACTAAGTGGATCTCTAGTAATTCTAATTACTATGACAGTAGTACCCCTGGACTCCTAGTTTTAGGTATGCTTATCTTTTACGCGATGATAGCAGTCTTACCGGAGCAGCTAATCATTTTATATTGTAAGTGTAAGTATAAGAGCTTTAACTTTAATGACCGAGGTTACCTTTACTCCATAGGCGAACAAAAAACTGAGCGAAGAAGAAAACCAAGGATAGAGGCATAACACTATGTTACAGGTGCCTGGCACTTGTAATATATCATAAAAATAGCATATAAAAAACGCATCCGTTTTAAAAAGGGGTGCGTTTTGCTTTTTAAGGGAAATGTATTTATTTGAGGGTTGATTTTATAAAACTATTAATTATTAGGACTGAGGAAAGCTGCTTCATTATCGTTGTTTTTTTACTTGAATTCGTGCTACTTGATTTAAATTGATCGTGTATTTATTTTCGGTTTCCACAAACATTCCACCATTTATGTATTCGCGCTCTGCTGTTCTAATGTCTGTGTTTGTTTCAAATAATAGTTGATGGCCATCGTGAAAGGACAATAAAAATTTATATTTTTTTATTTCATCGACGTTTTTCAACCAATCACCTCCTTTTGGAAATTGTATCATTTATATGTATTAATTACAATATAATTGGAAATTATACAGTATAATTTAATTGCTTTTGAGATGAGAATATAAAAAATAGGTTTTAATGAGCACATAGTATATAATTAATGGACAAACATAATGTGTTTAAGATGAAATTTAAAGGAGTATGAATTGATTGAGTAAAAAGTCTATAAAAAATGAGTTACCAGAAAACTATGAGGATCTTAAAAAAGCAGCTAACCGTACTGGAAGCTGGAGAACTCGTTTAAGTGCCGTTGAAGAGTTGGGAAATTATAATACAAGCCAAGTGATTGATATACTAAAAGTAAGATTAGACCATGACCCAGTTTTTCAAATTCAAGAAGAAGCATATCGCTCATTACTTGAGTTAGGGGAAGATGTCGTATTACCAAAGCGTAAAAAATTCGAATTGGTAAAAGGAGCAAATAAAGTATTTGTTCGCGTGAAAAAGAGCTTACCAAAAGATCATACGTTTGACGAATATTTAACTAAGCTAAAAAGAATGCGTATCGATGTATATGATGCATATGAAGGCGAAAAAGGCTTAGAATGGCTAGAAGAAGAATGGAAAAAATTATAATAAATTCCGGAAAAGGTCAATTTGTATTGACCTTTTTTTGTATATTTATGGATGAAATATTACAGGTGCCAGGCACTTGAAATAATGTAAAATAAACTATATAAATATAAAAAAGATTTTGTTAGGAGGATTAGGATGAATAAGCTTTTATGGGATACGCCAGATCGACTGCGTGAATTATTGTGTGAGCTTGTGAGCTGGAATAGTATTACGTTAACAGATGGAGAAAGGGAGTTTGCTCCTAAGTTAATAGAGAAGATTCGAGAGCTTGAGTATTTTCAAACTCATCCGAGTCAGCTCCAGCTTCATGATGCAGGCTTGGGAAGACAGGTAGTGACGGCTTTATATAAGCATCCTTCTGCAACAGAAACAGTTGTTCTTATTAGTCATTTCGATACTGTGCAGACAGAAGAATATGGTACTTTGGAGCCTTTAGCTTATTTTCCGGAGGAGTTAACTAGAAAGTTAATGGAGAATCCTAGTGAGCTACCAGAAGATGCTCAGGAAGATTTGGCGACCGGTAAGTATTTGTTTGGCCGTGGAACGATGGATATGAAGATGGGATTAGCCTTACATATGCAGTTGATTGAAAAAGCTACTGTGGAAGAATGGCCAATTAATTTAATTCTCACAAGTGTGCCGGATGAAGAGGTAAACTCTGCTGGTATGCGTGCGGCTGTTACTCAGCTAGTACGAATTCGTGAAGAGTTTGGTTTAAACTACAAACTGTTTTTAAATAGTGAACCTTCATTTTCACAGGTGCCAAAGGATATTGACGAGTATATCTACTCTGGTACGATCGGTAAAATTATGCCCGCCGCGCTATTTTATGGAAAGGAAACTCATGTTGGAGAGCCGATGAAAGGGATGACGGCTAACTATATTGCTTCTTTCTTAACACAGCGAATGGAATATAATCCTATATTTACAGAGCATGAACTTGGGGAAAGTACTCCGTTGCCAGTTTCTTTACAGCAAAAGGATTTGAAAATGTCTTATTCAACGCAGACACCGTACCGAGCAGTTGCTTTGTACAACGTGTTTTTATTGAGAAGAACTGCTTCTGACATTATGGATTTGTTTGAACAGGTTGCGAATGAAGCAATGGAAGCTCTGAATAAAACCTATCAACAAATTTGTGAAAGGGAGCAGGTCCAAGGAATTGGACAGGTCAGAGTTTTGAAATATGACGAGCTGCTTGCGTATGCCAATAAAAAATTAGGGGTAGAGGAAGTTCAAAGACTTAAGCAAGAAGTACTTGCCGAAGAGGAATGGGACGATCGTGAAAAATCACTACGAATAGTAGATAATCTTATGATTCAATGTCAGGAGCTCTCACCAGCTACTGTATTGCTCTTTGCTCCACCATATTATCCAGCGGTTAATACATCCAAGGATCCACTGATTATAGAAGCGGTGGAGCTAATGAAGCAATCTGCACAATCCTTTAATAATACAGTAAAACAAATACATTATTTTAATGGGATATGCGATTTGAGCTATGTAAACTATGAAGACGATGGAAACGGCTGGACAGCATTTGAAAGCAATACACCAGTTTGGGGAGATACTTATGATATCCCATTTGAAGATATGGCAAAATTAAAGGGGCCAGTACTGAACGTAGGACCCTTCGGCAAGGATGCACACCAAAAAACAGAAAGACTACATATAGACAGCGCTTTTGTTGAAATGCCAGTAATGCTAGAAACCCTTATTAAAAGCTTATACAAATAAAAAATACA
>NZ_JBAEAP010000070.1:0-17849 GCF_056205495.1 Psychrobacillus sp.
CGACCATAATCCTCGTCTGCCTGTGTAAAGTGGTAGACCATAGCCTCTTGAATACGAGGACCACAAATCGAAAGTGCTGTAGATAGGTTGTTTATCAATTCATCGCGCTCCCAATCTTCAAAGCTACGATATGTCTCTCCTGCTTGCCCATAGTTATTCTCTCGATCTATCGGTGCACTTGTAGCCTTAGCATTATATTGAGGCTCATGTTTAATACGCTCTGTTTTTTCAGCCTCCTGTAATCCACCTATCATGGATGGTTCATAATTGATATGTGGATTTCCACCAGCTTCCTCTGGTCTATGCACATCCATCTGACCACGATGCTGATTTGTTCTTACAGGAACCTTAGGCGCATTAACTGGGAGCTTCAAATAGTTTGCTCCTACGCGGTAACGTTGTGTATCAGAATAAGAAAAAGTACGACCTTGAAGCATTTTATCGTCAGAGAAGTCTAATCCATCTACTAATACGCCTGTACCAAATGCCGCCTGCTCTATCTCGGCGTGGTAGTCGACCGGATTACGGTTTAATACCATCTTTCCTACTGGTAGGAACGGGAATTGCTCTGGTGGCCATAGCTTTGTAT
The DNA here is from genome assembly GCF_056205495.1 of Psychrobacillus sp. Lineage (NCBI taxonomy): Bacteria > Bacillati > Bacillota > Bacilli > Caryophanales > Bacillaceae > Psychrobacillus > Psychrobacillus sp. Next base: position 590 of record NZ_JBAEAP010000070.1, read on the forward strand.
CATCTAATGGATCAAAATCTAACTCAGGATGCTCATCATCGCTCATAATTTGAACAAATAACTCCCACTCTGGATATTCTCCGCGCTCAATGGACTCATATAAGTCCTGTGTGGCATGAGCAACATTTTTTGCCTGAATGGCATCTGCTTCATCTTGAGTTAGGTTGCGGATACCTTGTTTTGGTTCCCAATGATACTTTACAAGTACTGCTTCACCTTTATCATTTACCCACTTGTACGTATTTACCCCGGATCCCTGCATATGGCGATATGTAGCCGGAATACCCCATGGAGAGAATAGAAAAGTAATCATATGTGTCGCTTCAGGTGATTTAGAAACAAAGTCAAACATACGCTCAGGGTTGGGTATATTAGAAGCCGGATCTGCTTTAAATGCATGGATCATATCTGGAAATTTCATCGCAACACGAATAAAGAATATTTTTAAGTTGTTTCCAACTAAATCCCAGTTACCATCTTCTGTATACATTTTAACTGCAAAACCTCGTGGGTCACGGGCAGTCTCTGGAGAATCCTTAGAACCTGCAACTGTTGAAAAGCGCACCATCAAAGGTGTTTGTTTTCCAGCACCCGAAAATACTTTTGCACGAGTATACTTTTCTACGGGCTCGTCCCCTACTTTACCGTAGGTTTCAAAATAGCCAAAAGCACCAGCTCCACGAGCATGAACTACTCGTTCAGGAACTTCTTCTCGGTCAAAGTGTGAAATTTTTTCGATAAAATGATAGTTCTCAAGAGTTGCTGGACCGCGATTTCCTACAGTTCGCATATTCTGGTTATCCGTTACAGGATGACCTTGTCGAGTTGTAAGAGTCTCTTTTCCTTGGTTATTTTGGGTTGAACCATTTCTCATTTCTTTTTCTTCTGCCATATATGAAGCCCTCCTTCAAAATAGTGCATTCCTTATTTGTAATTCCCTGATATATCACCTTAAAACCTATTTATCACTTGTTTTATTGAAAAATAATCTAGTTAATTAAAATAAAAAAGAGACTAGGTAGCCTCTTTTTTAACAGTTCCTATTATTTTTTAAAAGAAGGACTTAATTCGCTCCATACATCAAATGTGTTTCCATCAGGATCCTGAAACACAAAATTTCTACCCGCATGTCCTCTATCTTCTATTTCCCCTACCAGCAATCCTTTTTCTTTGAATTCTTGGTGTAATAATAGAAGATTATCTACACCATCTACTTCAAATGTTAAGACAAATTGCTCTCGCCCATGAAAATCCTTAAAGTTCAGACTCTCTTCTTTTTTACTTTTAATCAAAAAGACACTTTGATTGGCTAGGTCCAAAATCGCCTTATCCTTGTCCTTATAATTCTCGACAGCGCCGAGTTGTTCCTGGTACCAATCGCTAGAGAGAGTAACATTTGAAACTGGGATATAAATAGTGCCAACTCTTATTAATTTATCATTCAAAGCCTTTCCCCCCTCCTTACTCAAATTACATGTGATATCAATAGTGCATCCCGTTTGCAGCGAGATTCAACACTTCTAGCTTTTTCTTTATTTTATTAGAAAATAGACTGTAGGTAAACACCCGCATGGTGTCTTCCTACAGTCTAAAAATTACATTTGCACTAATCTCAGATGAATCCATAATTATACTAAAATTTTGGGCTTTCGTTGTTCAAGCTTTGGTTCTTCGCTATTTATTTCTTCGCCAGTATCAATATCAATAAATGTGCTAGTTTCATTGAACCATTTGTCTGGTGCCTGATGTCCCCAAAATGTTTGACGTAGAGGATCATTTAAATCCCAACGCTTTGGCTTCATATCTGGATCGCAAGTCAAATAGTCTCCGGTATATAACTCTATACGATGACCATCTGGATCTCTTAAATATAGAAAGAATGCGTTAGATAATCCATGTCGACCTGGTCCTCGCTCGATACAATCTGCATAGCCCATACTAGCCAACACATCACAGCAGTCGAGCACGCTCAGCCGGTCAGATAAAGTATACGCAAAATGATGGAGCTTAGGCCCTGGCCCACTCATGAACGCTTGATCATGAACTGTAGGCTTTCGGAATAACCAAGCAGCCCATAAGTCACCTTCTTCCGTTTCTGTATATTCGGAACAAGAAAATCCTAAACTCTTCACATAAAAGTCATAGGCTTTTTGCACATTTGGTACAGCACAATTGACGTGATCTATTCGCTGAATTTTTGCACCGCGATATAGGTCGTATTTTTGAAGCATCCGATCCACAGTAGGCATTTCTGCAAAAAATTCTAACGGAATACCCGAAATATCGTGAACTCTAAGCGTTCTACCGATAGCATATTGTTCACCTTTAGGAATCCATTTCGTTTTAAGTCCTTTAGCAATGAATAACTTTTCAATGTGCTCCAAATCTTCTTCCTTCATTACCTTATAACTTAGCACTTCCACAACTGATTTCTCAGCTTTTTTTAGTAATAGACTATGATGACAATGCTCTTCTAAACCTCTTAAATAGACATGTTTATCATCTCTCTCGGTTTCTATCATCCCCAACCCATCTACATAGAATTTACGAGATATCTCTAAATCCTTAACATGTAGCACTGTGCGAGCGATACGTATAATGGAAAAATCCAATAGGCTTCTCCTCCTTTCTATTGTTTTCCGAATTGCTGGATATGATGATCCTCAATGGATACGTGAATAATTTTATGTTCCGTGTAAAAATCAAAGCTGTAATGCCCACCTTCTCTGCCTATGCCAGAATACTTCGTCCCTCCAAAAGGAGTTCTTAGATCGCGTACGTTTTGAGCATTTACCCATAGCATTCCTGCGTCCACTTTATGTGCTACACGATGTCCACGTTTAATATCGTTCGTCCACACATAACCTGCCAAGCCATAATCAGTATCATTCGCAAGCTTAATGACTTCCTCTTCATCTTGGAACGACATAGCAATTAGAACAGGGCCGAATATTTCTTCTTTAGCAACACGCATTTGGTTATGAGCATTTAAAATTAATGTTGGAGGCACAAAATTTCCATTGGAAAATTCAGCTGGAATATGTCCTGAGATTACCTCAGTACCTTCATCACGTGCTATGTCTATATAGCCACGTACCTTGTTATAGTGACCTTGATCAATAAGAGGACCAACCTCCGTCAGGTCATTTAAAGGGTCTCCCACTTTGATATTAGCAACTCTCGTTTTTAATGCATCTATAAATCTGTCTTTAATGCTTTCTTGGACGAATAGTCGAGAATTAGCCGTACAGCGTTCCCCATTAAAGGAAAAGATACCCCATACACAGGCGTCTAGTGCTCGCTCGAAATCAGCATCCTCAAAAACAATTATTGGAGATTTGCCGCCTAGCTCCATGGAACAGCTCTTCAAGGTGTCTGCACTATTTTTTATAATAGTAGATCCAGTTGTAGTCTCTCCGGTAAACGAAATGAGTTGTACGTCTGGGTGCTTAACTAAAGCATCACCAGCTACTTCTCCCTTACCGTGAACCACATTAAAGACTCCTTTTGGTAAATCTGCCTTATGAATAACCTCTGCCAATAGATTTGCCGATAGAGGAGAAAGCTCTGCCGGCTTTAGGACTACTGTATTTCCTGTAGCAAGGGCTGGTGCAATCTTCCATGTCTCAAGCATGAAAGGTGCATTCCATGGAGTTATTAAGCCAGCTACACCTACAGGGGCATGAATCGTATAATTGACAAATTCGTCATCCACCTGATAGACATCGCCTACCAGACGACTCTCAACCATTCTTGCATAAAAGCGAAAGTTTTCAGAGGCACGGTTTACCATTTTTCTTGTTTGGCTTATTGGCAAACCGGTGTCTAAAGCCTCTAAATATGCGATTCGTTCAACCTCCTCGTCAATAAGGTCTGCAATACGATAAATATAAGACAGCCTTTTACTTAACTTCATTGTTTTCCATGGACCATTGTCAAAAGCATCACGAGCTGCTGCAACAGCTTTATCTATATCTTCCTTTTGGCCTTCCGAGACTGTATTGATTTGCTCGTTCGTAAAAGGATTCATGTTGATGAAAGTGGCACCACTGGCTGCAGACGTAAATTCACCATTTATATAGAGGGAAATGCTTTGTTGGGTTTCATGCTTGAGTGAAATTAACTCATGAGAAGACACCATGTTCATCACCTTCTTTCATTAAAATTGTTGGGCAGTTTCTTTCGACAGAATATCTAAGCTTATTAAAGTCTGTCGCACTTCATCCTTTACTGCTTGTGATGGTGGACCTAATGGAAGACGCAGTTTAGGGTTTATCTTCCCCATCATCCCTAGAGCTACCTTTGCCGGAGCAGGATTCGTATCTCTAAATAACGCATCATTCAAAGGCATTAGTTCGAAATGTAGATCCTGAGCCCTCTCCACATCTCCAGCTGTCCAAGCATTGTAAAGCTCCGCTACTTTAGCAGGCTCTACATTAGCCGTCGCGCTAATAAAGCCTGCACCTCCAATAGCAAGCATTGGGTAGCATAGCAACTCTATTCCTGAATAAAGAAGAAAATCTCTTCCACAATTAAGGAGGACACGATTAACATGCTCAAAATCCTTATTGGCCTCCTTTACTCCAACAATGTTCGGACAAGCTTCAACTAATCTCTTCATCGTACCGACTTCCATATTTACTGCAGATCTTCCTGGAATATTATAGATAATAATTGGGATTTTCACAGAGTCTGCAACTACTTTGAAGTGTGTATATAATGCTTCCTGATTTGGCTTATTATAGTAGGGAACAATTACCATAGCAGCATCAGCGCCTAGTTCCTCTGCATACTTAGTAAGCTCCATCGTTTCATCGTGGTTGGTTGACCCTGTACCAGGTGCAAAAAATACTCGCCCAGCAATTGTTTCACTTGCTAGCTTCATGACTCTTTTCCGCTCCTTAATGGTTAACGAGCTTGGTTCCCCACTTGTACCTGTCACTGATATGCCGTGACTACCGCTTTCTATTTGCCAATTAATAAGGTTTTTAAAGGATTCCTCATCTATTTCCCCAGTTTCTGTAAACGGAGTAACTACTGGACAAATAGAACCTCTTAGCTTCTTTTTTTCTTCTTCATATGCCAATTTATTCGACTCCTTCCAGACTTTTTTTCTTCCTTCAGCTATTTTTAATTAACTCTTGGTATTTGCCTCCAAAAAACAAGAGAGGCTCACTTGGTTCGTGCTTTACCCCTGTTACTTTTCCGATGAAAATAGTATGATCGCCAGCGTCTATATGGTTAAATAACTCACATGTGATAACTGCAAGTGAGCTCTTTAAAATAGGATGCTCGTGATCGTAATCAAATGCTACTTCCAGATTCGAATTCAACTGCCCTGCAAACTGTTTCGAAAGCTCCAGTTGGTTAGCAGCCAAAATATTGATAGCAAATCGTTTAGATGAGTTAATATAAGCATGCATTTTAGCCTTATCACCGATACTTATGGCCACTAGCTTAGGTTCTAGGGAAACTGACATGAATGCATTCGCTGTCATGCCATAAACTTCGTCCTCTACTTTTGTAGTAATGACCGTAACTCCAGTTGCAAAGCTGCCCATTATCGTTCGGAATAACTGATTATCTATTTCATTTTTAAGCTGTTGCATGGATACACTCCTTTATGAAAATCTTTACTATGAAAGTATGCCTGCTTCCTTTTTAGCTCTATTTAAAAAGCTAGTCACCATATCCTTATACGGTTGCTTATTGAAGCTATCATAATAAGCATTGGACATACGAACCGGATCTCCAAAGAAATAATATTCATATAGAGCTTGTCGATTTCCAAATGCACTGATGGATATATCCCAGCCTAAACGGAACAGCTGGACACGTTCTTCTCCATTTATGTTTGCCCCCTGAGTATAGCGATGTACTAAAGAACCTACATCATCATTGCTAAAATCTGCTTCAGTTGGCAATGCCATTAATCCAGAGGCACCTAAAATTTTGATAATTTCATTCATACGCTGGTACATTTTAGGGAACCAGTTTCTTGCTGCATTTAATGGCTCGAAGTCTGGAGTCATATTGCCATATTGGTCTATCTTTGCATTATGCTCTGCTCGGTATAAATGAGAGCGCATCACCTCTAGAATCACCATGATTTCACTTGCCTTTTCCTTTACATGCATGAACTTATCGATTCCAATGGCCTCCATCATGCTAATAACTACACCTAGGATAAATTCAGTTTTCACAACGTTTTTAGAGATTACTTGATGCGTCATATGGATAACGGCATTCGTTTCTGCATACGTACGATTACAAATATCGGTGCTTTCACAAACAAAGACTCTCTCCCAAGGCACTAAAACATCCTCGAACGATATAATCGCATCACTTTCATCAAATCTGGCACCTAGTGGATGGTCCCATTTACTCTTTCCATAATCAAAAGATTCGCGAGAGAGAAATTTTAAGCCTGGCGTGTTGTTTGGAATAGCAAATGCAAAGGCAAATGGATCGTCCACTGTACCAGGAGTTCGATTTATAGTGGATGGAAAAACGACTAATTCATCCGTAATTCCCCCTAGGGTAGCTAGTAGGCGACATCCGTTTATGATAATTCCATCAGTAGTCTTTTTAGTAATACGTGCAGATAAGAAAGGGTCCTTTTGTTCCGATTGTGTCAGCATGGATCGGTTCACCTGCGGATGAATAAGTGTATGCGTAAGACTTATGTCGTTCTCTCTCGCATATTCATAATAATCTTCTGCATTTTTAGCAAATTGCTTACTCCCGCCGCCTTCCTGTGCAAAGAACTTACTTGCTGTTCCAAACGCCATAATGCTCGTGTTTAAATAGTCAGGTGAACGACCCATCATTCCACCCGAAAAAGCTGCCCATTCACTATGCATTTCTCTTCTTTTGAACAAATCTTCCTTTGTTTTCGGTGCGATAAAGGAAAGCCCCACCTTATCTCCGGTAGTTGGTGATTTGTATAACATTTTTTCAGGCTTTTCATGCTGAAGATTATATAAACCGGCTACACTTTCTACTACGTTTTTAAAAGCTGGATGGGTAGTCACGTCCTCTACTTTTTCTCCGTGAATCCAAACCTCTGTTTGACGATCCTTCACACCTTGGATGTATTCCTTCCCTGTTCGAGCGCCCATAATTACTACCTCCTAAATCCGAATTTTCTGAACAAATTACACAAGAATATATGAAATAATATATGATTTAAAGCATAATGATATTTAAAAACGAGAATGAATATTGTTCTGCTTGTACGTTCCTGAATCACTAAATTCAACCAATTCCATTGACAGTGCTAAGTATCTTTTATTCATTGTTTCATTGAAATGAGCTTTAATAACCTCGAATATAGCGTCACATACTTCTGCCTTGATCTCTTCAGACCTACCTGCAGCAATCTTTAATGTGGCATGTACAAAGGCATCATCCTCTAACCCATCAGCTACTCGATAATCTGTTAGCTCGATTGCTCTCGACCTTATTCCTCCAATTGGGAATGTATCATTTCTAGCTATAAGTATTTGATGAACATCTTTTAATAGCTGCTCCACTTTAATGTCTTCCTTTAAGTTGTCTGTGTACTCTACAATAAAATGAGGCAAATCAATTCCCCTCCCGTATTAACTCTTCATGAATGCTTCATCGCCTATAAGAGTATTTGCTAGGCGACCAAGTCCTTCAATCTCGGTCACAATATAATCGCCCACTTTAGTATCCACCGAGCCTTTAGGCGTCCCGGTTAAAATGACATCATTTTCACTTAAGGTCATAAAGCTACTAATATATTCGATAAGTGTTGGAATATCGAATATCATATCCTTCGTATTCCCTTTTTGAACGAGCTTGTCATTAACATACGTATATAATGGAAGATTCATTGGATCTGGAATATCCTCCTTATCCACTAACCATGGTCCAAGCGGAGTACAGCCATCCCTATTTTTCACACGTAGATTTGGTCGATAATAGTTCTCAAGGTAATCTCTAAAAGCATAATCATTTGCTATACTATAGCCTTTCACATAATGGTAAGCCTCTTCTTTTTTTACATGTTTGCCTTTTTTAGCAATTACAACAGCAAGCTCACATTCGTAATGCATGTAAGTTATATCTGATGGTCGTCTGGTAAACCCGTTATGACCTACAAATGTATTAGGTCCTTTTAAAAAGATAAGAGGTTCAGAAGGGGCATCAAAAGCTAATTCTGCAGCATGATCGGCATAGTTAAGACCTAAAGCAAAAGTAGTACGTGGGTTAAGGGGTGTTAACCATGTAACCTCATCCTGGTTCACAATCCTACCATCCTCAAGCTGAAGCCTAGTGTCATATTCACTTGCATTATAAATGGCTCCAGCATATGCAACTCTAGCTCTTTTTATAGGAAACACCCCTCTTCCTCATCCATAATATAGTTTTCTAATGATCCTATTTCGCTTATATCAATTCTGACCTGATCTCCTACATGTACTTTAGGAGAAGTTGTAGGAATTCCAACCAGTAGGAGGTCCCCAACGTCTAACGTCATAAACTCTGTTATTTCTTCTAGCAGTCTAGCAATTGGCCGCACGAGAGTGGAAGTATTTTTTTCTAACTGGAGTTCATTATTAACATAGACCTTAATGGCAAAGGAATTAGGGTCCTCAATGTTCTTAGCATCTATAATCCAAGGTCCAATGGAACAAAAACCATCCCTCGCCTTGAAAGGCACTGCTGGCCGGAAAATACTATCGTGTGCAATACTGACATCATTTACTATTGTGTAACCTGCAACATAAGAAAAGGCATCCTCTTCTTTTATAGCAATCGCCTTCTTACCTATAATTACTCCTAACGTTGCGCCCACTTCGAGTGTAGAGACCCCCTTTGGCATAGGTATAGGAGCTCCATGAAAATTAATTGTATTTGCTGGTTTTATATACAAGATAGGTGCGTTAGGAGGAGCAGCATATGGTTTTTGATGAAGCTGCTCTTCCATGGCTGTTAGATCTTCTTTATAGTTAAGTATAGTTCCGTACACTGTCCCACAAACGGGTGAAGCAACGGGGTAATCCTTTAGCCCATTTCTTTGTCCATTTAAGTAAAAAGAATTAGTTAAAGGGTCCACCTCAACTGTTTTCAACTCGTTTAGATGACGAAGCTTTATGTTTGCCGAACGCATCTGCATCCCTCCTTATACCGATAACAATGCTTTATCGCTTGTTAACTTCTCTCCCCGGATTCGTTGGAATTCATCCATCAGCTTATTGATGGTTAAAGTTCTTTTCTCCTCGGCATCTATTTGTAAAATGATTTGACCCTTATCCATCATTATTAATCGATTGCCTAAATCTAAGGCTTGCTGCATATTATGCGTGATCATCAACGTCGTCAATTTATCCTTTTCCACCAGTTCCTTTGTTAGACTCGTAATGAGTTCTGCCCTTGAGGGATCGAGTGCTGCTGTATGCTCATCTAAAAGTAAAATGGCCGGCTTTGTAAAGGTTGCCATTAATAAAGAAAGAGCCTGCCTTTCTCCACCAGACAGCAACCCGACTTTTGCATTTAGTCGATTTTCTAAGTTAAGATGTAACGTTTCAAGAGAGGTCCGAAAAAATTCACGCCTTTTTTTATCGACACCTATTTTGAGACTTCTTTTTTTATTTCTTGAATATGCCATTGCAAGATTTTCCTCAATAGTCATCGTCGGAGCGGTTCCAGCCATCGGGTCCTGAAAAACTCGACCAATCATTTGAGAGCGTTTATATTCAGGCATCTTCGTCACAACTTTTTTTTCAATCTCTATTGTTCCGAAATCCGGAGATAGAGCGCCCGATATCATATTAAGCATGGTTGATTTACCTGCTCCGTTACTGCCTATCACTGTCATAAAGTCACCCGGACGGAGCTCAAGGTTGATTTGGTCTAATGCTACCTTTTCATCTGGTGTTGCTTCATTAAAAAGCTTATTAATCTGATTGAGCTTTAACAATAGCTGGCCCCTCCTTCATCAGTAAGGATTGGTTTTCTCGAAGTCTTTCAGAATGTCGCTTTGCCTTTCTATTTTTTTCCCTTTTCTTTTCTAAAAACTGTGGTAGCACAAGTGCTCCTATAACAATTACCGCGGTGATAAGCTTCATATCACCTGTATCCAAAAAGTTTAATCGGAGAGCCAGTGCAAGCACGATACGATAAATTACCGCCCCAGCTATTACGGCTAATGTTGTACGGACAATCGTTTTTGTTCCAAAAATAGCTTCACCAATAATCACAGAAGCAAGACCAATGACGATCATCCCAATCCCAAGGCCAATGTCCGCAAATTTAGCATACTGAGCGATTAAGGCACCTGAGAAAGCAACAAGGGCATTAGAAAAACCAAGACCTATAATGATTAAAGTATCTGTATTGGCTGATAGACTGCGGATCATTTTCTTATTGTCACCAGTTGCTCTGATAGCTAAGCCTATCTCAGTCTTTAAAAACCAATCTACTATGATTTTGATAAGGATTACTACAATAGCCATCAGAAACATAGTTCCCCATGTAGATGGAACTCTTTCTACTCCAAGCATTTGCAAAAAATTATTGAGTGTGGAATCTATCCCAAGCCCACTCCAAAATGATTGGAACTGAACAAAAAGAGTTTCCGCATTCAACAGTGGAATATTAGGACGGCCAATAGAGTTTTCAGAGGTGAGTCCCATAATTCTTAAATTTATTGAGTACAATGCAATCATCATTAATATTCCAGATAGAAGGGGATTTATCTTCCCCTTCGTATGCAATAATCCTGTCATACATCCTGCAATAAATCCTGCCAATATCGCCATAGCTGTAGCAATTATTGGATGGTACCCAAGGATGATCATTGTTGCAGCAGTCCCGGCTCCTGTTACAAAACTACCGTCAACAGTAAGATCAGGAAAGTCTAGCACTCGAAATGAAAGATATACTCCAAGTGCCATAATTGCATAGATGATTCCTTGTTCGATTGAGCCGAATACTGCTGTAAACATAAAGAATCACCTCCTAGTTATTCGCTCAGTTCAGCTTTCCACTCGTCTTTAATATCTACACCAATCGTTTCTGCAGTATCCTTGTTCATAATGAGTTTAAGCTTTTGAGGCACCTGGACAGGGATATCCGCTGGCTTACTTTCCCCTTTTAATATTTTGACTGCCATTTGACCTGCCTCGTATCCTATATCAAAGTATTCAAATCCATATGCTCCTAAGCCACCACGCTTCACAGAGTCAAATTCTCCTACCATTACAGGAATTTCATTTTCATTTGCTACCGAGATTACCGACTCTAACGCGGAAACAACCGTGTTATCAGTAATGATATACATAGAATCGACTTTCCCTATAAGGGATTCCGTTGCTTGTTTTACATCAGCAGTTGTAGCTACTGATGCTTCTACAACCGTCATATCCATGTCTTTCAGTAACTCCTTTACTGCATCTACTTGAGATCGTGAATTTTGTTCTCCGGAGTTAAATACCATCCCTACTTTCGTTGCATCAAGCTCTTCTTTTAAAAATTTCATTGTATTTGCAATAGCATCTGGATGGGAATCAATAGTTCCCGTGACATTACCACCTGGCTTTTCCATTGATTCAACTAGCTCTGCACCAACGGCATCCGTAACAGAAGTAAATACAATCGGTATGTCCTGCGTTGCACTAAGTGCAGCCTGAGCACTTCCTGTTGAGTTTGCAAAGATCAAATCTACGCCAGAACTAACTAAGTTTGTAGCTATAGTTGTGTTATTATTACCGTCTCCTTGCGCATTTTGAAAATTGTAATCTGCCTCGATTCCTGCATCCTCTAAAGCCTTTTTAAAGCCGTCATAAGCTGCATTTAAGGATGGGTGCTCTGCAATTTGAGTAACTCCAATTTTGTAAGTCTTGGATGCAGAAGCTTCCTCACCCTCATCTCCACAGGCAGCAAGTAACAAGGATGCGCTAGCTAAAATAGTTATAAGACTCTTCCATCTCTTCTTCAAGTTCATTTCCCCCTCCGATACATTTAGTCTTCTGATAAGCTGTTTCTAAAATCGTTGTAGCTTAATAGTTTTAAGTGTTCACAACCTCCTTCTTTGCTGGCGCAAGATGAATCGCTTGTCCAAGCAACCCCTCTACAGACTCAAGTAGTGCTTCATTTAAGCTAGGGTGCGTATAGTTTGGAAATTTAATATCTTCTTCCTTTGCAGCCATCTCTAACAATTGTAAAAAGGAACCAGACATTTCAATAGCTCCCTCCCCAATCATATGAATTCCTTGAATTACTTCTGTAGTAGATTCAGAGATTACCTTTATAAATCCATCTCTTTTCCCAGTAATTGTGGAATAACCATTACTGCCAAGGGGAAATCTACTTGTACGTAAAGAAAGTCCTAGGTTATTTGCCTGTTGTTCCGTTAAACCAACAGATACTACCGGTGGGATTGTATGAGCACAAGTGGGTGCGATTGTTAAGTCCACCTCTGGCATTTCTTTAGCAATAGCAGAAACTGCTGCTTTTCCTTGTTTGATAGCCTTCCAAGCAAGCAAGGGACCACCTGTTACATCTCCAACTGCATATATGTTAGGGATAGAAGTTTCCATATGATTATTTATCTGAATATATCCATTTACATCTAACTCCATGCCCAGACGCTTCACCCCAAGCTTTTCTATATTCGGGACCCTAAGCTCAGGAACCACTAAATAAGAAGCCTCAATTATCAATTCTTTATGCTGATTGGTTAACACCGTAACAGAGATACCGTTTAAATCATCCTGAGTCCCAATAGTTTCTTTTTTCTCTATTACTTTTATTTTTTTCTTTTTAAATATCCTTAATAGCTCCTTATTGATTGCTTCATCAAATGGCAATCCAGAATCGGATTCTATTAATAAGGTAACTTGTGTGCCAAGCGCTGCAAAGCTTGAGGCTGCTTCAAGGGCAATATAATCTTGACCATCAATGATTACATGTTCAGGCAGCTTGCTTAGTTGAAAAAGCTCAAACGGATATAGCACATGAGGACCCTTAGATGTTATATAGCTAGGAAGTATATTTTTACTTCCTGTAGCAATAATTACTTGGTCAAACTCATACATATCGAATTGGTGACCATTTTCTACACCAATTTTATGCTTTGCTATAAACGTAGCTTTCCCTTGAATAATTTCTACCTTATTCCCCTGGCAAAGCCTCTCTACACCTGACCTCAGCTGTCCAATTACATCCTTTTGATATTCAAGTAATCTCTGGATATCTATATCTCTTTCAGCCGCATCAATACCAAGCATAGCTAGCTGATCCAACTCGGAACGTTTAGAGCCTGCAAAAGTATAAACCTTTGAAGGTATACAACCTTCGTTTAAGCACACTCCTCCAAGGTTTTTTTGCTCAATTATAGTAACAGATAGTCCAAGCTGAGCACCTCGTATAGCTGCGCTGTATCCTCCTGGTCCACCCCCAATAATGATTAGATTTCGTTTATGGCTTATTTCTCCTACAACCATCTAAATCATCTCCAAAATTAGTTTATGTGGATGTTCGATCAAACTTGAAAAACGATTCGTGAATGCAATCGCAGTCGCGCCGTCTGCTACGCGGTGATCAAATGACATAGAAAGATTCATCATGTGACCAATAACTATCTCATCATCAGCATTTACAATTGGCTGTTTTTTTGTTTTATGGAATGCGATCAATGCCGTCTCTGGATAATTGATAATAGGAGTGGCTGCTATGCTGCCTAAAGGTCCTACATTACTAACTGTAAATGTGCTGTTTTGCATTTCTGATGGTTGAAGCTTTCCTGCTATGGCCTTTTGTGTTAATTCTTTTATTTCTTGATTTATTTGGATGAGAGATTTTTTATCAGTATCGTGGAGTACAGGGACAATCAGTCCGTTTTCTGTGTTGGTGGCTATACCTATGTGATAGCTTTTCTTGAGGAGTATCCGACTATTTTCTTCGTCAAGCTCGGCATTGAATATCGGAAAATCCTTTAAGGAAATGACAAGTGCTTTCAAGAGAAAGGCTGGAATACTTATGGAATGACCAGTTGCTTTCATCTGTGCCTTCATTTCTAATAGATTAGTCATATTCACTTCGTCAAAATGGGTTACGTGTGGGATGGTAAAGAGTGATTTCTTCATATTTTCAGCAATCTTTTTTCTAATTCCTTTATAAGGTATTTCATCTGGTTGCGTTGGAGTAACAATCTTCTCAGGTATAATCTTCTTCGACTCCGTTTTATTATCTATAAACCTCATAACGTCCTCTTCGGTAATTCTTCCTGAAGGATCTGAAGGCGTTACATCTTCTAAATTGATGTTATGTTCCCTCGCTATTTTTCTTGTGTAAGGCGTAGCTAGTATTCTCTTATAAGTAAACTCTAAGGATTTATCTTCTTTTAAGGACTTGTTACTGCTAGTCTCTGCTGATATATCCTTTGGCAATTGCTGGGATGAGACAGCCCCTCCACCCTCACTTTCTAAGGAAAGAAGACTGGTACCTACTTTAACCATTTCTCCTGCAGCAATTCGAATCTCTTTGACAATACCAGTACAAGGAGAGGTAAGTTCAGCAACCATCTTATCTGTTTGGACTTCAACTAAAGGCTGGTCCGTTTGCACCCTGTCACCCACTTTAACTAAATAGTGGATAACCTCTCCTTCAGTCATTCCTTCTCCTATATCATGTAATTTCACATCAATCATTCAAAATCCTCCTTAAAAATGAATTACTTTATCAATCCCCTCCATCACCCTAGCGGGAGTAGGTAGATAATGTTCTTCTAAAGTAAAGAATGGGACAGGAACATCAAAACCTGTAATTCGCTCAACAGGTGCTCGCAAATATAAGAATGAGGTATCGTTAATAATAGATACTATGTCATTACCTAACCCACCTGTAGGATGAGCTTCATGAATGATTACTGCTCTAGTTGTTTTTTGCACAGATTTGGCGATTGCTTCCCGATCTAATGGATAAAGCGTACGTAAATCTATTATTTCGCAATGTATCCCTTTTTTTCCTGCTAGCTCAGCAGCTTTTTGGGCGATTGAAACCATTGCTCCCCAAGCAATAAGGGTTACATCTGCCCCTTCTTGGACAACCTTCGCCTTTCCAATTTCCACTTTATATTTGTTTATTGGAACATCCTCTCTCACAGATCGATAGTTCTTCATAGGCTCTAAGACAAGAACTGGATCAGGATCTTCCATTGCAGCTATTAACAATCCCTTTGCGTCATATGGACTGGAAGGACAGACTACCTTAATACCAGGCATATGAGTAAATAAGATTTCGGTGCTGTCTGAATGTATTTCGGGTGCACGTATCCCTGCTCCATAAGGTGCACGAATAACCATTGGCACTGTAAAACGAGACATAGACCTCATCCGAATTCTCGAAGCATGTGTCATGATTTGCTCATATGCTGGATAAATAAACCCTAAAAACTGTATTTCAGCTATTGGTCTAAATCCATTTACAGCTAATCCAATAGAAGTACCTATTATTCCTGATTCAGAAAGAGGAGTGTCTATTACTCGATCAGCACCGAACTTTTCTTGGAGTCCCTCAGTAGCTCGGAAAACCCCACCGTTTTTCCCCACATCCTCACCAAGCACCAGTGTAGATTCGTCCTCCTCTAGTAGAACGCGCATCCCATCGTTTATTGCTTGGATTAATGTCATTTGCTTTGTTGTCTCTTGTGAAGCAGTTGATTGTTTTAACTGGGTCATTGTCATTGCCTCCCTAAATATGCAAGATAAGCATCTTTTTGTTCGGTTAGCTGAGCAGGCATTTCGGCAAACACATGGTTAAACACATCTTCTACGTTTGGAGCTGGAAAACTTTCCATTTCTTCTACAGCTGCATTTATTTCATTACTAATCTCCTCAGTAGTAGCTTGCAACCATTCTTCATTCCAGTAACCGTAGTTTTTCATAAATAACTCCAGTCTTAGAAGGGGATCCACAACATGGTCTCCCATAGTAGCAGCTCTATATTTGGATGGGTCATCTGCAGTCGTATGGGCACCTTTTCTCCATGTAACAGCCTCTATTAAGGTAGGTCCATCCCCTGCTCGTGCTTTCTCTACTGCTTTAAGCGTTTCAAAATATACAGCAAGGCTATCATTTCCATCTACTCTAACACCAGTCATTCCATAAGCCACTGCTTTTTGTGCAATGGTTTCTGAATTCATCTGCTTTTCAGTAGGAACAGAAATTGCAAAGCCATTGTTTTGATTGAAAAAGATAGCAGGTACTTTAAAGACGCTAGCAAAGTTTAAGCCCTCATGGAAATCTCCCTCGGATGTAGCACCATCACCAAAATAAGCGATTGCTATATTTTTTGTGCCCTTTCTTTTTTCTGCCCAGGCTGCTCCAGCTGCATGGGGAAGCTGAGTAGCTATTGGTACAGCAGGAGGGAATATGTTTCTATTCTTTGGGGATAAGCATCCCTCTATTCTTCCATTCCAGTATAAGAAAGTTTTTGCCATACTCTTACCAAAAGTTAAAGTTGCCCCATGATCACGATAGGTCGGAAAAACCCAGTCATCTTCCGTTAATGCAAGCGCGCTACCAACCTGAGCTGCCTCTTGCCCCTCAAATGGTGCATAGGTTCCTAATCGACCTTGTCTTTGTAGGTTAATGGCCTTCCGGTCGAACGTTCGAATGCGGAGCATGTGAAAGTAAAGTTCTTTGACTAAGCTTTCCTCAATTTGTTCTTTGAATTGTTCATCTAGTAGTGTCCCTTCATCATCCATTATTCTTTTTAAAGGATAATTATGCTTCACTTAGCTTCCCTCCAATTGACTTATTTGCGAATACTCCACTTTGGCTTTAATGGTGCTGAATAAAAGTTATTGCGAGCTTTTCTGTTCTCAATACGTTTTTCACACATCGTATTTGCTGCTTCTTCCGTTGTATTTCCGGTTAGGGAAGCCTCCTTATATACCTCTAATAAGGTATGATATATTTGCTTCGTTTTAGCTAGAACTCGCTCATGGTTAAATCCATATAGCTCATCAGCCACTTGAATCAGTCCGCCTGCATTGACGATATAATCTGGTGCATATAGTATTCCTTTTTCTCTGAGCATTCTTCCATGTCGATCAGACAGTAATTGATTGTTGGCAGAACCTACGATCGCCTTTACTCTCAACTTAGGAATTGTCATATCATTTATAATCCCACCATGTGCACAAGGGATAAAAACATCGGCATCAGTAGAATAAATTTCATCATTCGATACAATCTTCACGTTTCCCTTTAAATTTGCTGAA
>NZ_JBAEAP010000071.1:0-7062 GCF_056205495.1 Psychrobacillus sp.
AGTAAGATCATGGTAACATTTTTATTTATCACCGTTCGGAGAAAAATATCACCGTTCACGAAGAGTTTATTACCGCTTACAGAAATTTATAGCTTTTAAAGACTATCCTCCAGGAAGCGCTACGCTAAATGGCTACAAAACGCTTGCTTTCTCATAAACCTTCACAGCCAATAGGGGAAAGGTGATTTCTTTCATGAAAGAGAAGTTGACTTTAGTAGGTAATTAAAATATAATTACTTACGAAAAGTAACTTAAAAAAGAGGAGCAAATAAATTATGAAATTTCATGAAAAACCTTCTACATATATTGAGCTTGTAGAGTTAAAGGTAACAGACCTTGGGCAATCTCTTAAATTTTACGAGGAAGTAATCGGCTTTAAAGTATTAGATAGACAAGCGAGCAAAATTTGGTTAACAGCTGACGGGAAAACTGCTCTTTTATCCATCGAACAACCAGAAAATGTAGTGCTAAAACAGCCTAAAACAACAGGGCTTTATCATTTCGCATTACTTTTACCAAGTCGTGAGGATTTAGGCGCTGTATTAAGATTCTTTGCAGAGAGTGGAATTCGTATTGGTGCAGGAGATCATCTAGTTAGTGAAGCGCTGTATTTAAATGATCCTGATGGGAATGGAATCGAGATTTATAGCGACCGACCAGAATCAGATTGGAACTGGGAAAAGGGTTCTGTTGCAATGGACACTTTAGCAATAGATGCACAAGCTATTTTAGCAGCAGGTGCCAACACGGAATGGAATGGATTACCCGAAGGAACTGTTATGGGGCATATACATTTACAAGTAGCTGATATAGAAGAAGCAAGAGAATTTTATGAGTTAATGGGGTTTGAAGTTGTTACTCCTTACCCTGGGGCTTTATTTATGTCTACTGGAAAATACCATCACCACATCGGCTTGAACACTTGGGCAGGAGCAGGTGCACAACCAGCCTCAGAAAACATGACTGGAATAGAGGCATTTAATATTATTTATCCTTCTATAGAAGAAAGAGAGACAGCGGTAAAAAATTTGCGTGAACAAAATATTTCTGTTCTTGAAGAAAATGAAATTTTCTATACGAAAGATCCATCAGAAAACAAAATTAAAATGGCAGTAAAATAAGGCTTAGTTAAAAAATAGGGTTGATTTATGTTGCAAATAATAAGATTGATTTCCGCGCCAGCCGGACGCTTTCCGCGGGGTGAGCGATAAGCCACCACCCATCGCTTGCGCGCGTGGTTGTGATGTCTTATATGTCTCACTCATCCCGCAGGAGTCGCCGTCTGGTGCTCCAATCAATATATGGAGAACAGCTTTAATTCATCGGTAAAAAGCATATAAATTTTCTTTCATAAACAAATCTGCAAAACTGCCAGACACTTTTAAAAAATTCTTTGTCAAAAATCAACCAATAACTTCAACATAACCTAAATAAGCCAATGCCTCCAATTAGTAGTTGGGGGCATTTTTCTTTATGTCCCAAATGCAATAAAAAAAGACTGGCACATACTCCAGTCTTCTTCCGCATTTTATAATGCCTTCAACATTCCACCATCAATTACTAGGCTTTGGCCTGTCATATAAGTATTTGCCTCAGAGCATAAAAAGGTAATGACCTTGGCAAATTCAGCAGGCTCTCCATATCTGCCCATTGGAATGATTTGTTTAAACCCTTCTCGAACATCGTCTACGGTTATATCACGCTTTTTAGCTGCAATTTCATCTAGCTCTGTTACGCGATCTGTTTGAATACGCCCTGGTCCAACGGTATTAATCAAAATATTATCCTTGCCATATTCTCTTGCAATACTTTTCGACAAACCAACCATACCCAATCGGAAGGTATTCGACAAAATTAGACCATCTAATACTTCTTTAGTAGAAGACGACGAAATGTTTACTATTCTACCGAATTTTTGTGCTTGCATGAATGGAATAGCATGTCGAATGGTACGTATATAGCTAAGCAGATTTTTTTCAAATGCTTCCATCCAGTCTTGGTCGGTTACTTGTCCGAATCCTCCTGGAGATGGGCCACCAGCATTATTGACTAAAATGTCGACTCCACCAAGCTTAGTTTCTGCTTCTTTAAATAATTGAGCAATATCCTCTTCCTTCGTAACGTCACAAACGGTGTAGAAGATATTTGGATTGGAGCTATGTTGTTTAATGTCCTCCATGGTTACCTTTAATTCTTCTTCATTGCGACTAGAGATAAGCACCTTTGCTCCTTCTTGTGCAAACTGTAAAGCGGTTGCTTTTCCTAAGCCCCTACTTGATGCCGTCACTATAACACGTTTATTTTGGAGTCCAAAGTCCATTTTAGTGCTCAACCCTTTCTTTTCATATTTATAAGAATATATTACATTTAATATTCAGATTTGGCAGTGTTAATGATTATATTTCGAAATGATCTTCATTATTTAATTAAACAGCAGCCCTCCAAAGAGCGATTTATACTCTGTTTTTAGTTTGTTAAATATTTTATTTTCACTACTTTATAACTACCTTTTTTTTGTATGCAGAGATAGATAAAATTATTCTTTTTGTCCTAAAAACAGATTAAGAGAAGATTTCACAGATTTTACATCTATATTTAGCGAAGAAACCATCGACAATTGTCGATGGTTTCTTGTTGAAAACCTTATGTATCAAGGTTTGTCCCAAATTTAACGAGAAATTTCCTTGATTACATTAGACGTCTTTTGTAATGAAAATGTTACATAACTGTAAAATAAAAAAGGTTTAAAGAGTGATAAGATGAATATAGTTAAGTTTTCAGAAAATTTATGACGTCGGAGGAACTACATGAACTTGAAGTCTATATCGCAAAAAGTCATTGGTATAATTATTTTATCTATGCTTTTAGTCACAATTCCATATGCAGCTAATACTGAAGCTTCTAGCTCAATAGATTCATCTGAATTAGTATCCACTGCTAAAAACTTAATAGGCATTAAATATCGCGGAGGCGGCACTACTACTGCTGGATTTGATTGTTCAGGGTTTGTAGGCTACGTATTTGATGATTTAGGAGTTAATCTTCCAAGATCATCCGCAGGTATGTATGCAAAAGGATCAAAAGTAGAAAAGGACGATCTTTCATCAGGGGATTTAGTTTTCTTTAATACATCTGGTAAAGGCGTATCGCATGTTGGCATCTACATTGGAGACGGGAAATTTATTCACTCTTCAAGCTCAAAAGGTGTAAAGGTAGATAAGCTAAGCGATCCATACTATTGGGGCAAACGTTTTGTCGGAGCTAAACGAGTAGCAGATGTAACGATGACTGCAAATAAATAAACATATAACAAGGTACCTTATCGGATTAGTCGATAAGGTATTTTTTTATAGCTTCATATAATAATAGCTTTAATCACACTAGGATGGTTTGCATTTAATATATCAATGGTTTTCTTTTTCTAAGCCTTATAATTTTATAGGATAATGGCAATTACACACACATTAAAGGTTCACTGACTTATGATTAACAACTAAAACTCCAATAAAAGCGGAATTATAGTATGAAATATCAAAGTGTTTAAAATACATAATTAGGGTATAAAAGTAATAGCAACATTATTTTCATATACCTCTAGCAGTCGAATAACTTCTTGTAAATAAATTCTTGATTAGGCATAATGAAGAAAATAGAAGGTTATTATTGGTTCTTGTGGGAGGACATAGTATGCAATATAAGAGAAATGAATATTTTCGTTACACATTTGGTGAACCTACTGAAGCAACTTTTCGTCTAATAAAAGACTCGGGAGGTGACCAGCCTGCTGAATTCTCTAATAAGGGGAACTGTCAAATCGTAGATATAAGCCCAAATGGCTTGCGAATGGTCACAGAGCTATCCATTACTATCGAGCTAATAAAGCGAATTGAGATAAGTTTTATTATTGATGAGACCCCGCTAGATATGATAGGTGAGCTTGTTTGGTGCAAGAAGAGTGTACATGGTTTCTTCGAATACGGAGTACGATTAGTTGGGGATCATGACACGGAGCAAAGAATTGTTAATGAACTGAAAGCTCGCCGGCGAAAAGAAGTGGAAAACAAACCCAAAGATGTGACAAGATTCGACAAAAAATAATTATTTTATTTCTTAAAAAGAAGGATATTAAATAGGGATTGTAGAAATATTATATAGAGTTAAATTAAAGGAGGAGTTTACATGCTAAACTTTAACATTCGTGGAGAAAACCTTGAGGTGACTCCTGCAATTCGTGATTACGTTGAGGGCAAGATCGAAAAAGTTGGTCGATACTTTAACGAGGAAATTCAAGCGACTGCAAATGTCAACTTAAAGGTATACAATGACAAACAAACTAAGGTCGAAGTGACAATCCCGATGAAGAATTTAACTTTAAGAGCGGAAGAACGTCATACTGATATGTATGCCGCTATTGATTTAATAGTCGATAAATTAGAACGTCAAATTCGTAAATATAAAACAAAAGTAAATCGTAAAAGCCGTGAGCGTGAAGGGGTTGGAGCTTACTTCGCTGCAATCGATCCGCCAGATGCACCAGTTGCAAGTGCAGAAGAAGACGAATACAATATCGTCCGTACTAAACAATTTGATTTAAAACCAATGGATCAAGAAGAAGCAGTTTTACAAATGAACATGCTTGGTCACAATTTCTTCATCTTTACTGATGCAGACTCAATGGGTACTCATATTGTGTATAAACGTAGAGATGGGAAATACGGTTTAATCGAAACAAACTAATACAACCTGGAAGCTAGTTGTATCATCGTAAATAGATACTTTCTAACGACAAAAAGTGACAAAACTCTTCTCTTACCTAGAGAAGAGTTTTTGTTATGTTTGGGTAATTATAAAGTTTTGAATCTGTGGATAAATTAATGTCTAGCTCCGACGGCTTGCCCCTCGGGGTCAAATGGATAAAAGCTCCGGTGGCTGAGGAACTGCCTCCTCGCATTTCTCCATTTGCCTGTCGGGGCAGAGATAGGCGTCTGCGCTTTTCTTGATGTCTAGCTCCGACGCCTTGCCCCTCGGGGTCAAATGGATAAAAGCTCCGGTGGCTGAAAAAACTGCCTCCTCACTTTTCTCCATTTGCCTGTCGGGGCAGAGATAGGCGTCTATGATTTTCTTATGTTACTCATTTGCGTGACTATGTAACGAATGGTAAAATGGAGAGTAAGACTAAATGGGAAGTGAATATAATATGCTTAACGTTCTGAATAAAGTATTCGATTTAAATAAACGCGAGTTAAAACGATTAGAAAAAATCGCAGATAAAGTAGAAGCATTAGCAGGAGAAATGGAAGCTCTTTCTGATGAAGCATTAAGTGCAAAAACAGTTGAATTCCGTGGCAGACTAGCAGATGGAGAGAAATTAGACCAGCTTCTACCAGAAGCATTTGCCGTTGCGCGAGAAGGGGCTAGACGAGTACTTGGTCTGTATCCTTTCCGAGTACAGATTATGGGTGCTGCTGCATTAAATGAGGGCAATATTGCAGAGATGAAAACCGGGGAAGGTAAAACACTTACCTCCACGATGTCTGTTTATTTAAATGCGTTAAGTGGACAAGGTGTACACGTAGTAACTGTCAATGAATATCTTTCTAGTCGTGATGCAGAAGAGATGGGTAAATTATATAATTTCTTAGGTTTAACGGTAGGATTGAATTTAAATTCTCTTTCTAAAGATGAAAAACGCGAAGCGTACGCTGCTGATGTGACTTATTCAACTAATAATGAGCTTGGCTTCGATTATCTTCGTGACAACATGGTGCTTTATAAAGAAGAAAAAGTACAACGTCCGCTTCATTATGCTGTAATTGATGAGGTCGATTCGATCTTGATCGATGAAGCAAGAACTCCTTTAATTATCTCAGGACAGGCTAACAAAGCCGCAGCTTTATATATGCAGGCCAATGCTTTTGTTCGTACGTTAACGAAGGAAGAAGATTACACCTACGAAGAATCAACAAAAGGTGTTACTTTGACTGATGTCGGCGTGGAAAAAGTTGAAAAAGCGTTCCGTATAGATAACTTGTTTGATTTAACCCATGTCCGCTTAAACCATGCGATTAATCAATCCTTAAAGGCCCATGTTTCTATGCATCTAGATGTAGATTATGTGGTGCAAGACGGGGACGTAGTAATCGTTGACTCCTTCACTGGACGTTTGATGAAAGGTCGTCGCTATAGTGATGGCTTGCATCAAGCTATAGAAGCAAAGGAAGGGTTAGAGGTTCAAAATGAATCCATGACGATGGCTACAATTACGTTCCAAAACTTCTTCCGTATGTATGACAAGCTGTCAGGGATGACTGGTACAGCTAAAACAGAGGAAGAGGAATTCCGTAACATTTATAATATGAATGTTATAGCGATACCAACGAATAAGCCAATTGCTAGAGATGATCGTGCCGATTTAATCTATGCATCTATGAATGGGAAATTTGAAGCGGTTGCTGCAGATATTGCTGAACGAAATAAAAAAGGGCAGCCAGTACTGATTGGTACTGTTGCCATTGAAACTTCTGAAATCATTTCCAAGCTGTTAACAAAGCATGGCATTAAGCATAATGTATTAAATGCAAAAAACCATGAGCATGAAGCAGAAATAATCGCAACAGCTGGACATCTTGGTTCTGTAACGATTGCCACTAACATGGCTGGACGTGGTACAGATATCAAACTTGGAGATGGAGTACTAGAAGTTGGCGGTTTAGCTGTTATTGGTACAGAGCGTCATGAATCTAGACGTATTGATAATCAGCTACGTGGTCGTTCAGGGCGTCAAGGAGATCCAGGGGTAACACAATTCTATCTTTCTATGGAAGATGAACTAATGCGTCGATTTGGTTCAGATAATATGCGTAATATGATGTCTAAGATGGGTATGGATGATTCACAGCCAATCCAATCTAAAATGGTGTCACGCGCGGTCGAATCTGCTCAAAAACGAGTAGAGGGTAACAACTTTGACTCTCGTAAGCGATTGCTGCAATATGACGATGTATTACGGCAGCAACGTGAAATCATCTACAAAGAGCGTAATGAAGTTTTGGAAACAGAAAA
>NZ_JBAEAP010000072.1:0-1936 GCF_056205495.1 Psychrobacillus sp.
GGATGTAGCCAAAGTAATGTTCAACAACATACTAAATTAGAGGAATCCATTTATTCCATTGTAGAAGACAACAATATAAGTGAAATAAATATTAGCTCTTTAACAAATTTCGATTGGGATAAAGCTTTCCTATTTGCACCTTATACAACCCAAGAGAGTTTAAAAGAACAATTAGGTGTTGATTATAAAGACCCAAGCAACATTGACATTAGGGATGATATCTATTTATTGATATTCCTTAATGGCAAAAAAGTAATTCATTATGCAGAAGTAAACCGTCAACAGTCTAATTTTACCACAGGGGGAAAGGAATATCTTACTCCTTCTAATGATTCAATAATTATTGGAAGGTAATTAAAATAGAATTGTCTTATACAACTAAAGGGTAGCTACGCTTAAAGAAGGGGTGCGAAATGAAAAAAACACTATTACTTTTAATTTTTCTGTTATTATCAGTAGTTTTAATCGCGTGTAACAATGAAAACCAGGAGTCTCAAAAGAAGGAAGAGGCAAGTCAAGTATCTAAAGAGAGTACTAAAAAAATACAGACTGAAAAAAATACTGTTGGAAATGAAGAAAATTTCCTTCCAGCTTTTAAGGCTCTTGTCACCCCTGAAATTACCCTTTTGTCTGCTGAGGGGAACGTGAAATATCTGTTTGATTCCTCGTATGGAGAAGTATGTTGGAATAATTGTGATGAATTAATTCATTACAATTACCCTAATATCCATAGCGGAGACGTTGAAGCTGGTAATCGACTTCAAATTGATTGGAGTTCGTTAAAACCACAACCAACAGAAATTCATTTAATACACGTTGTTAATAGAGATGAATATGACTCAAAAGAAGTGAGTAGAAAACAAAAGACTCCTGAAAATACACCTTTAACAATTACAGTTTATGAAGAAATGATTGGAAATCAATATGCTTTCGAATTCATATGGAAAAATGGAGAAGTGGTTGAGGGAAGAAGTATAATGAATTTTAAACTTGAGTAGTGGATTTATCAAAAAGGTCTTCTTACACTAAGGTACTTTAGTAAAATATAATATTAAAGTAAAATGAGCCAGGAGAAAACATCCTAGCTTATTTTTTATTTAACTTCTATTCATAAAGAAGTTTCTTATCAGCTACGGACGCTTGAGAAAGGATTCCACAAATGGATCTTGTGCCGAAGCAAAAAGCATATAAATGTCATAGTTCTCTATTTATTTAGCATAAAAATTCATAAATAGATTTTGAAACCCACTTTTTGGAATATAATCGTTTACAAGGTTCTTATAAAGGGAAGCGTCTAATAAATATAGAAAAGGGGTGTACTAATGAAAGCTGCTACACAATATAACGGCCTAGTGTTACTAAATGGATATCTTCAAAGGCTTTATGTATTTGAAAAAACAAAAGGCTTACTTAATAATGGTTCATTTAATGTAGAAAAAATAGATACGATCACCCAACAATTAAAAAAAGTACTAGATATAGCAGAGGTTTTTAATAGTAAAAAAAGTTTAGATGAGCCTAACAAGAATAGCTTGTTAGAAATCGCCCATATAGCAGAAGAATTATGTGAGGAATATAAAAATGAAATGATAAAAAGCAAGTCGTTTAAGGAAGAGCTTGCAGTGACTGCATCAGCAATTTATGCCGAGGAGCATATAAATAATGGAATAATACAAATGGGAGAGCTATTTAACCCAGAGGTTAAAGATCGCTTTATGCAGCATATACTTTATTACAGAAATCGGGTAGCTGTTGTGAATTCTGTTGTCCAAAAAGAAACGGAGGGAACAGAGCAACTATTAGAAGATACCTTTCAAATCAAAACATGGTTTATTCAAACATTACAAAACGCTGAATACATTTCCAAGGATTTTGAATCTATAAAAGAGTATCTTAGTAGCGAATAAGAGGGTGCATTGAGAGATAAGTTAGGGGT
>NZ_JBAEAP010000073.1:0-3518 GCF_056205495.1 Psychrobacillus sp.
TATAGTTGTCATAATTGGCCCTGCAGCCAACACAGCACCGAACCCAGGTATCAATACAGTCGATAGCCCTACTAGTACGCCAGCTAAACCAATGGCACCTCCTGTTACAGCACCTGCAATAGCTCCATCCTTAGTAGAAGGTTTTACTTCTTGTTTCACTTCAGAATCCCTTTTTGAATTTCTAGCAATAACTGAAATTTCCTCAGTAGTATATCCTTTCTCTTTTAAACCTTCAACTACTTCTTTCACTTGCTGCTCACTTTCATATACTCCAATAACATTATTTTTCATAAATAATTACCTCCTGTTATGTCGCATCTATTCTCTTTACCCTTTCTATTGTTTTTCAAGACATATTTAGTAACTGGTAATAAGTGGTACATTCCGTAACGGTCATTTCGATTCTTTAGTTTTAGTTACTTATGTCATATAAAAAAAGCTGATCATGACGTTAGTCACAATCAGCTTGTACAAAGGTTCTTCAATGGAACTTTGATTTTCTCATTTATTTCGATAATGCTAGTTTGAATCTAGCCACTCCGTCTTCGACTGTTGCTCGTGGACACGCCACGTTCATACGAAGGAAGCCATCTCCGCCTTCTCCATACTTCGTGCCAGGCTCTAACGCGAGTCTCCCTTTCGTTAATAAAAGGTCCATCATATCTTTCTCGTTCAAGCCAGTTCCTCGATAATCAATCCACATTAAATAGGTGCCCTCAGGCATAGAAACCTTCACACCTTCAATTGCTGATAAATGTTCCACTACGTATTTCATGTTGCCTTCTACAACTTCTAAAAGACCCTCTAGCCATTGTTCTCCGTGTTCGTATGCCGCTTGCATAGCTGTAAGTGAGAACACGTTCAATCCCATCTCACCACGTCTAGTTGCACCATTCTCTAAAACTTTTCGTAATTTTTCATTTGGTACAATTGTTGCTGCACCTTGAATACCAGCAAGATTGAACGTTTTAGTTGGAGCAAAGAAAGTGATAATATTATCTGTTTCCTCAGCTGCTACGAGAAGAGGTACATGCTTATTTGGCTTAAAAACAAGGTCTGAATGTATTTCATCTGAAAGGATCAATACATCATGATGCTTGCACAAGGCTGCCATTTTAGTTAAATCCTCTCTACCCCAAACCTTCCCGCCAGGATTATGAGGATTACAAAGGATGAATATCTTGATATCTTGCTTTAAGCATTCCTCAAAGGCTGTCCAATCTATTTCGAAAGAATTACCGTTTTCTATAAGGCGACAGGTAACGACTTCTCGCTCTAAATTATTTGGTATTCCTTTAAAGGGTGGATAGATTGGTGTATGGACGAGTATTTTATCTCCTTTTTGGGAAAAAGCATCAACAGCCTCCGCCATTCCAGGTATTACACCATGACGAAGAAGAATCCATTCATTCTGTATTTCTAGTTGGTGTTTAGTAGATACCCAGGTAGATAATGCATCTTTTACTGCTTCTGGTGCGATTGAATAACCAAAAACTGGATGCTCCAATCGCTTATGTATAGCTTCCTGTATAACTGGCGCAAGGCCGAAATCCATGTCTGCTACCCACATTGGTAGTACATCTGTGTCATCCTCAATTGCATATACCTGTTTTAACATATCCCATTTTGCGGAAAAAGTGTTACGACGATTGAAAATAGTTGAAAAATCTGACAAAGTAAATTCCCCTTTCAATTTTAACTTATTGTGTTATTATAACCCTAACTAATAAAAGTAGTAAGGTGAAAAAATAATGGATACAATACAGATGAATAGAAAAGCAGTTTGGATACTACAGGAATGGGATCCTTTCCAATTTGGTATCGATGCATACGAAACGGAGATTGCTGATGTAGTGACTGCTCTTCACGATATCGATCACCCATCCGAGCTTGCTAGAAAAATACAAGAAATCTATGAACATTCCTTTGAACAGTGGATTCCACTAGAAAAGTGTGTCGAAATTTCTTATAAGCTAATTGCAATAAAGTATGAAATGAAATGCATTATTTAACGAGCTATTACACTCTTTCAAATATAGGTTAACAAAAGAAAAAGCTTTCGATTCCTTGAATCGAAAGCTTTTTTCTATTACTATTCTTATACTTCTTGAAGACCATCCATTAAATTGGAGGCAGGTACTTCTAAAGCATTAGATAGCTTTAATATAGTTTGTGTTGATGGGACTTCACTACCTGATTCGTACGCTTCCAGTTTTCCAGCGCCGATTCTTGTTTTTAAGGAAAGTGTTTCTAAAGAAATATTGCGTTCTTCTCTTAGTTGTCGCAATTGCTCATGTAATTCTTTTTTCATGATTCCATCCACCTCTTTAAAAATTCTTCACATCTTACATCATATTATAGCATATTTTTTTTGAGAACTAGTTTCGAACAATTGTCAGAAAAAGTACAATTTTTGATTTGTTTATATTACAGCTCATTATTTTCATTTTCATAATTCGTATTTTTATATAAAAACAATCAAGAAAGTATCAACTTATTTGAGTACATTCAAAATGCCTTGAATAAATACGATTAAAATGGCAATTGGTGCTGCATATCTTACAATGATTCTCCATGCATTTAATAAAAAGCCTTTTGAGTCAAGCTCATTCGAAATATCTGCTTTGGTAAAGTGGTAACCAGCAAAAATAGAGATGAAAAGTGCTCCTAAAGGTAAGCCAACACTACTAGTAAAGAAGTCAGCAAAATCAAATATAGATAAGTCCAAGATTTTGATATCCTGTAGCACCCCAAAGGAAAGGGCACTAGGAATTCCGACAAGGAAAATTAAGAAACCTAAGATCCAAGCAAAACGTTTTCTTCGATCGTATTTTGACTTGATGCCGATGGAAACAACAATTTCTAACATGCTAATGGATGATGTTAGAGTAGCAAAAAGTAATAGTATAAAGAATATGATTAAGAAAAACTGTCCAAAAATAATTTGTTCAAATACTGCTGGAAGTATGATGAATACTAGGCCAGGTCCAGCATCTGGTGAAAAACCTAAGGCGAATACTGCAGGGAAAATAACTAAACCTGCCATAATGGATATTCCAATATTCAGCATAGAAACACTTAGAGCCGAGTTTCCTAATTTAGTTTCCTTTGGTAAGTATGATGCATAAGTAATCATTCCAGAAACACCGACGCTTAATGAAAAGAATGCCTGTCCCAATGCTAGCAGGGCAGTTTCCCAAGTAAAATATGACCAGTCTGGTACGAGTAAAAACTTAATACCTTCCATTGCTCCGTCAAGAGTCACCGAGCGTATGGCTAGTACTACGAAAAAGATAAGTAGTAAGGGCATCATCCACTTACTAGCCTTCTCAATACCTCCCTTAATCCCACCTTGGACAATCCAAACAGTTAACAAGATGAATGCTCCCTGTCCAATTAGCACTTCCCATGGATTTGAAATGACGGTATTGAATAAGTCCTCATAAAAGTTATCTGTACTTCCGTTTAGGCTAAGTGTAATAGAACGGAATAAGTAGGATAAAATCCAACCACCGACT
>NZ_JBAEAP010000074.1:0-3730 GCF_056205495.1 Psychrobacillus sp.
TGCTAGCCCAACCTCTGAACCAGTTGCTAATAAGATACCTTCTGCATTTTCTGCTGGAGAAACGACATAAGCACCTTTTGCAACTCCCTCACTTGCTTGTTCCACAGAACCTTTTAGTGTTGGTAGATTTTGACGTGATAGAACTAATACAGTCGGGTGATCTTTAGAAGAAACAGCTAGCTTCCATGCTTCAGCAGTTTCGTTTGAATCAGCTGGTCGTATAACTGATAAACCTGGCATTGCTCTTAGTGATGCTAAGTGCTCAACTGGCTCATGAGTTGGACCATCTTCTCCTACAGCAATACTGTCATGTGTAAATACATAAGTAACTGGTAATCCCATTAAGGCAGATAGACGAATTGCTGGTCGTACATAATCACTGAATACGAAGAATGTACCGCCAAATACATGAAGACCACCATGCAATGCCATGCCGTTAAGAGCAGCACCCATTGCAAATTCACGTACTCCAAACCAGATGTTTTTACCTGCATAGTTTTCAGCAGAGAAATCTCCAGCATTTTTAATAGTAGTTTTGTTAGAACCAGCTAAGTCAGCACTTCCTCCAAAGAATGAAGGTAGATTCTGAGCAATTGCGTTAATTGCTTCTCCTGAAGCAGCACGACTTGCCTGTGAAGAACCTTCTTCATATGATTTAAGAGCATCTGCAAAGTTTGCAGGCATTTCTCCTTTAATCGCTTGATTTAAAGTTGCTGCTAATTCTGGGAATTCTTTTTCATATGCTGCAAATTTATCATTCCAAGATGCTTCTTCTTGAACGCCTTGACGTTCTGCAGCTTCCTTGAAAGTCTCGTATACTTCCTCTGGAACATAGAAATCTTCCTCGAATAACCATTTATACTCTGCTTTAGCTAATAGAGATTCTTCTTTTCCAAGTGGCATACCATGTGCATCTGCTTTACCTGATCGGTTTGGAGAACCAAAACCAATAACTGTTTTCACTTCGATGATTGTTGGTTTATCATTTTGTGCCTTAGCTTTGTCGATGGCAGCTGAAATAGCTTCAATATCATTTCCATCTTCTACGTATATATGATTCCATCCATAAGATTCAAAACGCTTAGCTATATTTTCAGAGAAAGATTTATGTAAATCTCCGTCTAATGAAATATCATTACTATCATACAATACGATCAATTTATCTAACTTCAAGTGGCCTGCTAGAGAAATAGCTTCAGCAGCTACACCTTCCATTAAATCCCCATCGCCACATAACGCGTACGTGTAGTGATCAACAACAGAGTGTCCTTCTTTATTATAAGTAGCAGCCAAATGCGCCTCTGCCATTGCCATACCTACTGCCATACCAATCCCTTGTCCTAATGGACCAGTAGTTGCTTCTACCCCAGCAGTGTGGCGGAATTCAGGATGTCCGGGAGTTTTAGAGTTCCACTGTCTGAAGTTTTTAATCTCTTCCATTGGAAGGTCATATCCACCAAGATGTAGCAAACTGTATAACAGCATAGAGCCATGACCAGCAGATAAAACAAAGCGGTCGCGGTTAAACCAATTAGGGTTGCTCGGATTGTGGCGTAAATGTTTTGTCCATAACGTATAAGCCATTGGTGCAGCCCCCATTGGAAGACCAGGGTGACCAGAGTTTGCTTTATCGATTGCATCGATAGAAAGAGTACGTATAGTCGTAATTGCTAGTAAATCTGATTGTAATGACATGAATGACATCCTCTCGAACAAATTTTTTTCTATATTATTAGTGTAGACAACAATCTCTGTATTATCAAGGTTTCTAAAATGTTTAGTTAATTCAGAAATTTACCCTTTTTTGCTTGCTGAACCTTTTCTGGCGTTACATCATTTCCAGATGGGTCAATAACTTTCACATTTTCAATTGTATCTCTCATCGTCGCTCTAAACGTTTCCAAATATTCTTTACGTAGTGCACTTTGTTCTTTTGCCTCTTCAATAGATAATCCGCTAGACTTAGATTTCTTTGACAGCTCGTTTATACGTGCTAATTTTTCTTTACTTAACATTTAGTTTCATCCTTTCAGCTATCTCTTATATAAAGGTATGAAAAAAACACACGAAGTGCAAGTCTTTACTCTTCGTGTGTCTCTTTAAATTCTATATATCTTCTATGTACTGTAGCTTTACTAATATGAAATCCTAACCCTTTAAGGGTGGAAGTAATTTCCTCATAAGTTAGTCCTGCATTTCTTAACCGGACTATTTCATCAACCGGTATATCTATACGATCTCTTCCTTCAGGATTCCCTCGAGATTTTAAATTCTTTTCTGGCTTATAGCCTTGCGAGATTGCTCGTTTCATCCCACGTTTAATTTTGGCGTTGTGAATTTTGCGCTGATACTCCTCCACTAAGGCAAGAATTTCTAAAAGCATAGAATCCATTTCATTAAGGTTTAATATTCCTTTATCTTGCAATGTAAATACAGTAGTATTCGTTTTCTGCAGCATATGAAGGACTGCCATTCTCCCATTTCCTCTTCCGATTCTAGTTTCATCTTGGACAAATACAGCTTTAATTTCATTTTCCTTAACATAATTAAGCATTTCTAGTAGTCCATCTCTCTCGACATCGTACCCACTATGCTGGTCTAAGAATACTTGAGAAACCTCATAACCCTGTTTTGTTGCAAAATCTATTAGCTCTTCTTCTTGTCTCTCTAGTGAAGTTTCCTGAGTAGACTTGTCTGTACTTACCCGACAATAAATAACTGATTTCATTCTCCTGCTACCTCTGTTCCATAATTTAAGTGATAGTTTTCACTTACCTTTGGAATTACTATAACATCTCCTGGTTTAATAGAGGTATCATATAAATTATTCATTTCGATAACTTTACTAATCCAGTCTTCTTTAGAATCTTTTACTCCATATTCACTAGCAAGTCCCCAAAGGGAATCTCCTTGTTCTATATGAATTTCGTAATCTTTCTCTGCCGTGATTGTATGTGTAATAGCCATAGTTGTTATAAAAATTAGATTAAGTCCTAAAAATAACGCTAAAAAATAATTGTTTTTTACCCAATTCATGTTAAAACCTCCAAATAAGAATGTTTGTTCGGTATTTATAATTTAATAATAATGCGAACACTTGTTTTTGTCAACATATTTTAGAACCTATGTTTGCATATTGTATAGGACACTGTTATACTATCAATAAGTATTAATATAGAAGGTAATTTATTACTAAAAGAGGTGAACTCATTGAAGAAAGCGTCGAAAAGACAGGAAGATATTTTAGCTTTTATAAAAGAAGAGGTTCGTAAAAAAGGGTATCCACCTTCCGTACGTGAAATTGGCGAGGCTGTTGGACTTGCCTCAAGCTCTACAGTGCATGGTCACTTAGCAAGATTAGAGAGTAAAGGGTTAATTCGGAGAGATCCTACAAAACCACGCGCTATTGAAATATTGGACGGTTTGGAAGTTTCTGTGGAAAGACAGGGAGTTGTGCATGTTCCTTTGGTAGGTAAAGTTACTGCCGGTATGCCTATAACAGCTATTGAAAATGTGGAAGAATTTTTTCCTTTACCTGAAACGTTCGGTACATCAGACGACCATCTATTCATGTTAGAAATTATGGGTGACAGTATGATTGAAGCTGGAATCTTGAATGGAGATTATGTTGTGGTTAAACAACAACAATCTGCTAATAATGGGGACATTGTAGTTGCAATGACTGAAGATGACGAAGCTACTGTGAAACGGTTCTTTAAAGAAAAGACAT
>NZ_JBAEAP010000075.1:0-1656 GCF_056205495.1 Psychrobacillus sp.
CTTAGCTAATACCTTACCTCAAAAAGTGCTAGAGAAAGGAAAGGTACTCTGGATAGCTAGAAAACTAATAGCCTTGGCATGTAAAATTTTAGGGTCTGACTTTGTTTATAGAATAATGTTTTTGTTTGAGAAGAAAAAAATAGGTTATGACATAGCAATCTCTTATACAAACAATGCGAATAATAATTCTGTTTATTTTGGTTCAAACAAATATGTTCTTCAAAAAATACAGGCAGATAAAAAAATCAGTTGGCTTCACGTTGATTATGAAGCTATGAATTTAAGTAATACATACAATAATAAGGAATACGAGAAATTCGATAGGATAGTACATGTTTCTAAGGCAGTTGAAGAGTCTTTTTTGAAAATTAATCCGAGTTTAAAGTCTAAATCTAGTATAGTCTATAATTTTGTAAATGAAAAAAAGATGGACATCTTATCAAAAAGCTATAGTGTACAAAAAAAATCGCGTATTACTATAGTTTCTGTTGGGCGTTTAGAACCTAATAAATCCCCACTATCTTATGTGAAAGTAGCTAGAACATTATTGGAAAAAAATATTGATTTTGAATGGTGGATTTTAGGTGAAGGTATTCAAAGAAGTTTTATTGAGAAAGAAATTATTGCGAATAATTTACAAGGGAAAATGTTTCTATTAGGAGAAGTTGAAAATCCTTATCCGTATATTAAAGCGGCAGATTTGTTTGTTTCAGCTTCACACAGTGAAAGCTTTGGATTAGCTATTGTTGAAGCGCTATATCTAAATACACCAGTAATAGCTAGATATTATCCTGCTTTGAGCGAGATTTTGAAAGATGGGGTCAACGGGATAGTAGCATATGGAGATGATGATGTTTTGACATCAAAAGTACTTGAATTGTTATTAGATCAAGAACAATATCGAAATATTAAAAGAAACGCTGAAGTATTAATCGATTCTGAATTTATAAAGGAACAATTTGAGAAAGCAGTGACGCTTAAATAATATTAGTTAATTAAGAAGGTGAAATGGTGGTAATTTTAATTAGGAGTAATGATGCGAATCCTGACCCTAGACTGCAGAAGTATATAAATTATTTAGAAAGTATTAATCAAGAATATAAGGTATTGGCATGGGATAGAGCAGGTTCAGGAATTTCAAAAGAAAAGTATGTTTATTTTAATAAGTCCGCTAAATTTGGTTTAGGCATAAGAAATCTCCCTAAAAAATTAATGTGGTTCATATTTATTTTGAAGTACTTATTTAAAAATAGAAATGACTACCAGATTATTCATGCATGTGATTTAGATACAGCAATTCCAGCGTATATTATAAAAAAAATATTAGGGAAAAAAGTGATTTTTGATGTATTTGATTGGATGTCCAAAGAAGAGGGAAAAAGTATCATAGGACATATTATAAGAAAAGTAGAAAATAAAGTTTTTAAAAATACAGATTATGTTATTATTTGTGAAGACCAGAGAATTAATCAGGTAAAAGAGCATGCAAGAAGAGATTATTATGTACTACCTAATATACCTGATATAAACTTTTTGGAAGATATTGAAGTTAAAAACATTATTGCAAAACAATGTAGCGAATATAAATCGGTTATTAGCTACGTAGGCGTATTCGACCCGAATAGGGGATTAGAGGATCTACTAGAAATTACAGCT
>NZ_JBAEAP010000076.1:0-8317 GCF_056205495.1 Psychrobacillus sp.
TAATCCGTAAGTCCGAGGAGCAAGGCTTTTGGACTTTGCAGGCGTCCATTTTTCCAGAAAATAAACACAGTGTTTATTTGCATAAGAAAAATGACTTTAGAGAAGTTGGTATACGAGAAAAAATTGGGAAATTAAATGGTGTATGGAGGGATATTGTTTTGTTAGAAAGAAGAAATTCAGTAGGATTAGATATATTGCCTTAGAGAACCAAACAAGTGGTAAGGATAAGGGTTGTTGAATTAGAATACAAGTAGAAAGTGCTTATACAAATTAAAAAACCGTTCAGATAAATGAACGGTTTTCTTCGATGTTTAATTGTTTACTTCACTATCAGAACTGGACAGTTTGCCCTTTTAACCACCTTATGACTAACACTGCCTAAAACCATCTCCTGAAAAGCATTTAATCCTCGACTACCGATTACTAACAAATCACTATTTCCCTCATTTGCATAGTCAATAATTGATGGTCCGGGCTCGCCATGAAGTATTCTTACTGAATAATTTATATTGTTATTTTTTATTTCATTTTCTATAATTGCAATCTTTTTTCTTCTGGAAAACTCTAATTCTTCTGTTCCCTGGGAATGAAGTATTTCATTTTTCGATTTAGAAAAATCTGCCACATAGATGATCTCAATTGAACATCCTGTATGACAAGAGGCAATTTTTATAGCCTCTTTAGCAGCTCTTAAAGCATTTTCTGAACCATCTGCAGCCAACAAAATATTCGAATACATGGTTATCCCTCCAAATTATATAATTAATGAGATGCTAATTTTGCGTTTGAATCATTATATATAGCTAGTTTTTCAACAAGTTTCTTACTGGAAGCATCGAACCCATCGATAGTTATTTGGTTCTGATTTTCACGATATTTGATGACAACCTTATCTATAGCTCCCACAGCCGAATCATCCCAGATATGTGCATTTGTAAAGTCGATTACAATATTCTTTTCAGATACACTAAAATCAAATGACTCTATAAAATCCTCTACAGAAGCAAAAAACAATTGTCCCTCAACACTAAAGAATGTTTTGTTGTCTTCTTGATATCTTTTCACTTTTATCTTGGATATTTTAGCAACAAAGAATATGGCACTTAGGATTACACCAGCAATAACACCCTTAGATAAATCGTGCGTAGCAACTACTATAATGACTGTTACTAACATCACCGCTGCATCGCTTTTTGGTGCTTTTCTTAAATAAGTGAAAGAAGACCAGTCAAACGTGCCAATTGACACCATAATCATTATTCCAACAAGAACCGGCATTGGAATTTGCACAACTAAATCCCCTAAGACGATAATCAAGAAGATTAAAAATAAACCGGCTATAAGTGTGGAAAGTCGACCCCTTCCTCCTGACTTAACGTTTATTACTGATTGTCCTATCATGGCACATCCAGCCATCCCTCCAAAGAATCCCGTAACAATATTAGCGATGCCTTGACCTCTTGATTCTTTGTTTTTATTACTTTCAGTTCCTGTCATATCATCAACAATAGAAGCTGTTAACAATGATTCTAATAACCCTACAATTGCTAAAGCAAATGAATATGGAAAGATTATAGCTAAGGTTTCAAATGTAAACGGGACATTAGGAAAGAAGAACTCAGGCAATGTTCTTGTGATAGCTCCCAAATCCCCTACTGTACGCAAATCCATATTGGAATACATTGCGACAATCGTCAGTAACACAATAGCAATCAATGGTGCGGGTATTGATTTAAAAAATCGGGGAACTACATAAACTATTACTAAGGTAATGCCCACGAAAACATACGTCATGGACGAAATTCCGATAAAATGTGGAACTTGAGCCATAAAGATTAATATTGCTAATGCATTTACAAACCCGATCATCACTGCTCTCGGGATGAACTTCATTACTTTTGCTATCTTGAACACCCCAAAAATCACTTGAATAATACCTGTTAAAACTGTTGCTGCTAGTAGATAATCGAGACCATGATCTTTTACCAATGGGACCATTAATAAAGCCATTGCCCCAGTTGCTGCTGAAATCATTCCAGGACGTCCACCTACAAAGGCTATAATTACTGCAATACAGAAAGAAGCATACAATCCGACCATCGGATCTACTCCTGCTATAATGGAAAATGCAATCGCTTCAGGAATAAGAGCAAGGGCAACTACTATTCCTGCAAGGACGTCCCCTTTAACGTTTGAAAACCATTCTTTTTTTATTGTTTCTACCACTTTGTCCTACACCTCATTTATATGAATATTTTATGGCTTTTAACTCTCATAAAAGCCCTGTTTGATTTAGAATAAAGATAGTGTAACATCTTTCGTCCCAAAAAGGAACCATTTTGGGAACTTAAATTTCCTATGTTATGATCAATGAAAATCTAAAAAGGTAGGGGAAATATATGATTATTGGATATATGAGACCTTATCACGAGGATCAATCTTGTGATAATCAAAGATTAGATTTAAATAGTGTGTATTGTGAACAGTGGTTTAAAGAAGAACACCCCTCTTCTAAAAATAGAATGCAACTTAAAAAAATGATTGAAAACCTAACCCCAGGAGATAAAGTAATAGTTGGAAACCTTTTTATACTAGCAGATTCTACTCGTCATTTAGTTGAGATTTTAGAAGAGATTGAAGCAAAAGGAGCTTTCATTCAATCACTTAAAGAAGGAATTGATACAAGTTGCGAAGGTGGTTATCCATTCATTTATATTGTAAAACACTTAGTTGAATTTCAAAGTGATGTGATTAGTGAGAAAACGAAAAGAGGGCTTCAAAGGGCAGAAGAAAAAGGAATTACTTCAGGAAGACCAAAAAAACCCGACGAAAATGTAAGACGAGCAATCATTATGTATGAAAGCAAAAAATACAGCTTGGCAGAAATTAGAGAAGAAACTGGAATAAGTAAAACAACCCTATATAGGTATTTAGAAAGTTGAAGATTCCTCTTCTGAAATAATATTCTTTACAAAATGGCATAAAAAGAGCTTCTATTTTGATCAATATTTGTTCAAAGTAGAAGCTCTAATTTTCTTTTATAACCATATTCATTGCTCATAGTTCATTATTTTGAAACATAGTTAATATCATTAACAGGAACTGTTACCACCTAAAAGAACAAGTCCTGTACCTTCATTATTTTCTTCAATATCAAGAGTCAGACCCTCTGTAGAAGTAACTTGCGAATCAATTGCTAACTTAATGCCATTGATAGTTTCAATAGTATCCGATTCTAGTGGAGAATCTAAAGATAATGCAAATTGAGGTCCGCAGCAACCAGCATTAGTAAAGAGGCGAATTCCCTCAACACCTTTTTCGCTTATAACATTTTCTAGTAGTTTTTTCGCTCCGTCGGTAATGTTCATTTAATTATTCCTCCTAAAGTTTTTTATGCATTTGGAAAGATTCTTTTCAAAGCTTCTTTCATTTCTGGTTTTACACTAATTTTCGGTCGTACTGTTTTAGCTATTTTTTCTGCTTCTTCAATTGTGTTTGCTTTTCCTAATGTAAGTAACGTTCCAATCGCCACTGTTCCGGTACGGTTACTTCCACCCTGGCAGTGAAAGTAAACATTTTCCCCATTATTATACGCATCCACAATCTGTTCAATTGATTTCTTTATAGAAGTGTCTTGCTGGTCAGCATTATCAACGATTGGACTGTGTACACTTATTTCCTTTAAGCCTACATCTAGTGATTCAGCTCTTAAATCAAATACAGTATCTACTTTTTCATTTCCGAGTACATCACCTACATCATCGGCACCGCCAATAAAAATGCGGTCTGTAATTAATTCTTGATAATTCTTTTTTGTCATTACATTCACCCACCAATTAGTTAATATAATCTTTTAGTTTTTCGTATCCAACTTTTTCTTCATGGAGCCACGGAATAATGGCACAGTTTGATGCTTTATTTTCATTTACTTCATGAATCCATTCCAACTCGCCCATTGCTTTTGCACTTAATACTGGATCTGTTGTATTTGTAGCATATAGACTTTGATTAATAACCCACCATTTAGGGCTTATTTTTGCTCGTCTTAAATCTTCTTGTAGTCGAGACGCTTCTAAAACCGGTGTTGCTTCAGCCAATGTTACGATAACTACCTCTGTTACTTTGGAATCTCGTAGTAAAGGAAGTAGATTTTGCACGCTTTGTGGTACTTCACCTGTAGACTTCTCTATTTCTTTACTGTAAGACTGAGCTGCATCTAACAATAGTAAAGTATGACCTGTTGGTGCTGTATCGATAACTACAATTTCATTATTCGTTTTAGCCACTACTTCAGCAAAAGCACGGAATACTGCAATTTCCTCCGTACAAGGTGAATTTAGGTCTTCTTGTAGGTACGCAATGCCGTCTTCATCCAAATCATTACTTGCTTTAGATAATATATCTGCTTTATATTTTTCTACTTCTCGTTTTGGATCAATACTACTGATGCTTAAATTTTGGTTCATTAATTTACTTTGAAATTGATAATTAAGATGTGCAGCAGGGTCTGTTGTTGTTAAATGGACACGATGTCCCTTTTCAACTAAACCAACCGCAATTGCTGATGCGACAGTTGTTTTTCCGACCCCTCCTTTACCCATAGTAAAGATTAACTTTGTATCTGAGGAAGAAAAATCAGCTATAATATCCTTCAATTTAGATTGGTTAATTAATTCAGGTTGATTGTTTGATTTAAGTGTTGATGATGTGTACATTTTGAATAGATAACGAAGATTTTCTACACCTGTTAAGGAATATGAAACAAAAGGTAAAGAATATATTACAGACTGCTTCAAATTTTTGGGCATCTGTTTTAAAGCATTTCTTTGTCGTTGATAGAATGCAGATGATACCTCATCTTCTTTTAGATACTCACGAAGAAGCCCATTCACAATAACAATTTGATTTTTTATCCCTATATCTTTTAGTTCCATTGACGCACGATCAGCTTCTAACAGAGAAGAAACGTCTGGTCTTGTAACTAAAATTAATGTAGTTTTAGTAGAATCGGCTAAAACCTCTACTGCTTTAGAATAGAGATCTTTTTTACCAGCTAAACCTGATAACGGACCTAAACATGATGCTCCATGGGTACTTTCCTCTAGAAACCCATTCCATGCCGTTGGAAGTTGTAAAAGTCGTAATGTATGCCCAGTTGGTGCAGTATCAAAAATAACATGATCATACTGACTTACCACTTCATTGTTTGTCAGCAAGCTTGTAAATTCATCAAATGCGGCTATTTCCACGGTACAAGCACCTGATAATTGTTCTTCCATCGTGATGACTACCGATTCAGGTAGTTTTCCTCGATACGGTCCCACAACCTTTTCTCTATAGGCTTTTGCTGAAGCATCTGGGTCTAAGTTACATGCATATAGATTATTAACATTTGGAACTTCTTTTGGTAAGTTAGTTAGTTCCATACCAAATACATCTTGTAGGTTGGAGGCAGGATCGGTACTGATTAATAAGACCTTTTTCCCTTTATCTGCTAATGAAATAGCAGTCGCACAAGCTGTAGAAGTTTTTCCGACTCCCCCTTTTCCTGTCAAAAATAGAAATGGAGTATTTATTGCATTCTTTGGCTGAAAGTCTTGAAACATGATTATCTCTTCTTTCCGTTTTAAAGTGAATTTAAATTAATAGAAAGTCGACTTTTAGGCTTTTCTTTTAGTTCTTCCAAACCTACGTTAAACCATTCTGCAAGTTCATCGTTTGTTGGATAACTTCCTAGTTTTACAATTTCCCCATCTACTAAAACTACTGGTAAAGCATCTGTTCCTTTTTCATGTAACGCATTGTTAACCGCACCATTTTCAACAAACTTATCCGGGTTGTTTGTTAATTGATATCGGGTAATATTAAATCCTTTTTTCTCGAGAGAATACAAAGCAGAAGCTACTCTCGTTAATTCAGGATCAACACTAGGTCCACATACTCCAGTTGAACAACACATCGCTGGATCAAAAATTTCTACTTTTTTCATACTTAAAAACCTCCCTATATAGTATCAAATAAGCATATACTTATATCTCAGTGAAAAGAGAACCAAGAGAAAATTCTCTTGGTAATGGAAATTATTCGCCTGTCTCAGCAAAACGTTTAATTCTTTCTCCAACCTCATCACGAACTCGTTGGAAGGTAGCCCACTTCTCTTCATCAGTTCCCTCTGCTTTTGCAGGATCATCAAAGCCCCAGTGAGCACGTTTCACATGTGGTGGTGTCATTGGACATTTATCCGCAGCATCTCCGCACAGAGTAACTACAAACTCCGCATTATTTAACGTTTCCATATCAATGATATCTGATGTCTGATTAGAAATATCAATTCCAATCTCATTCATTGCTTTGACAGCATTCGGATTTAAGCCATGTGCTTCAATACCCGCACTCAGAACTTCCCACTCATCACCTAAATATTTTTTCCCCCAACCTTCTGCCATTTGGCTTCTACATGAATTTCCTGTACATAAAAAGTAAAGTGTTTTTTTTGACATAGTAAGTAATCTCCTTTGGTTTCAACTTTATAAAAGTATTTGTTTATTTTGAGTTGCATTATTTGTTGCTCATATTAGAAAAACGATAACGAAATATATAGTCCTAATAATGTAAAGAATAAAATCGGTATCGTTATAACAATACCTGTTTTAAAATAAGTACCCCATGATATTTTCACGCCTTTTTGGGATAAAACATGAAGCCATACTAATGTTGCAAGTGAGCCAATAGGAGTAATTTTTGGTCCTAAGTCAGATCCAATCACGTTAGCATAGATAAGTGCTTCACGGATTGTTCCAGAAGTGTTCGTTTCTGCAATCGCTAATGCATCGATCATCACAGTTGGCATGTTATTCATTAGGGATGATAGGAAGGCTGCAATAAAGCCCATCGACATCGTCGCTACAAATAGCCCTTGCTGTGCCGCTACTTCTATAACTCCAGATAAAACACTTGTAAGTCCTGCATTCCCTAGGCCGTATACGACAACATACATACCTATAGAGAAAAATACAATATTCCAGGGAGCTCCTTTAATAACTGTTCTTGTATCGACAGCACTACTTCTTCTTGCCATGATAATAAAGAATATCGCTATTAATCCAGCTACAATGGAAACAGGAACTTGGATGAATTCGCTACTAAAGTAACCGATAACTAATACAGCAAGTACATACCATGAAAGATGAAACATTTTTATATCTTTAATAGCTTCTTTTGGTTCTCTAAGTTTTGATAAGTCATATGTTCTTGGAATGCTTTTTCTAAAATAAAATAATAATACGCTGATTGTTGCAATCAGAGAAAATATGTTAGGAATAATCATTCTAGAAGCATATTCCACGAAACCAATATTAAAGAAATCAGCTGATACAATGTTAACTAGGTTACTAACCACGAATGGTAGTGAAGTTGTATCTGCTATAAATCCACTCGCCATAATGAATGGGAAAATCATTTTTTCATTGAAATTCAAGTTTCGAACCATTGCTAAAACAATTGGTGTTAATATTAACGCAGCACCATCATTGGCAAAAAAGGCAGCAACAACAGCACCTAGTACACTTATATATATGAACATCTTAATCCCATTACTTTTAGCAGCTCTTGCCATGTGTAATGCAGCCCATTCAAATAAACCAATCTCATCTAAAATCAAGGAAATGAGTATAATGGCAATAAAGGACAATGTGGCGTTCCAAGTAATGTCTACTACTTCTGCGACATCACCAAAATCCACAACCCCTACTAACAATGCTATTATAGCTCCACCACAAGCAGACCAACCGATATTCAAACCTCTCGGTTGCCATATAACGAAGATAAGCGTTACTAAAAAAATCAATGATGCTAAAATAACTGGCGACAATATACTAACCTCCATTATTCACATGAGATACGCAATCCCTGTTCTTCTAATTCTTGTAGTTTAAAATCTTGGCTTGGAAGATGATTCAACAAGTTCTGAACCAATGGAAAAACATCACTTTCCTTGTTCAATGAATAGATAATCCATTGACCTCTTCTTGTTTCCCCCACTAGTCCAGCATCTTTCAACTTACGTACGTGTTGACTAATAGCGGGTTGACTTACTTTAAATATTTCAACAAATTCACAAACACAATAATCATGTGAATCAAGCATTTTAAGCATAGTTAGTCTTGTTTTATCTCCTAACAGTTTTAATATTGTGGCAGCTTTTTCAATTTCAACCGTAGACAATTCCATTTAAGTGCACCTCCTTATATCTTTCACATTATTAGTGTATAATGATTTACTTATATAATATTCTACTTATATGTAATTTGCAACTATA
>NZ_JBAEAP010000077.1:0-1795 GCF_056205495.1 Psychrobacillus sp.
TACTCACTTAGGCTTCTATACGTAGGCATTTGACCAAATACATAGTCTATCACATCATTGTGGAGCGTCCAAATGGCTGCGATCACAATATGGACAAATTTAAATCGGTAAAAAGGGATATATAGAATAGCTTGGAGTGCCATAGCAAAATGTGATCCTACTAGCATCCAGCCCATCCAGCCTATATCTCCAGTTTCTACTAGCGTCCATAAATTCATAACAACAGCCCATAGTCCGTATTTCACAAGTGTAATAAGCGCTAAAGCTTCTATAAGTTTCCAGTTTTTATTCATTAGCCAACCTAAAAGAGCAAGTGTAAAAAATAGACTCGCCGTTGGACTATCTGGTACAAATATTAGAAATTTTGTTTCAGTAACAGATAATTGACTCTTATACCAATAATATCCATAAATTGTTCCGATTAGGTTAACGTAAAATAACAACCACATGAATGATTTATTGTAGAGCAACAATTTTAGATGCATCATCATATATATTTCCCATACTCCCCTATTTTATTATAACTAGAATAACTATAATTTTTTGTAAAGAATTTGTAAAATTTCATTAAAGGAATAATTGCTAAAAAAAGAGAGTCAGTTACCTGACTCTCTTTTTTTGGATTATTCTGCTGGTTGTAAAGTTGTGATAAACTCAGCAAGCTCTTGTAATTCCTCTTCCGTTCCTTGGAATGAGCCTGGTGGCATTGTTCCAATTCCTTCATGAGCAATTTCAACGATTTCTTCAGCTGTATATTCTAAACCAATAAGTGGTTTACCTATACCGCCTTCAAAAGCATTACCGTGACAACCTATACATGATGAGCCCTGATATATTTCATAGCCAGGAGCAGTTTCATCAATTTCTACAGCCACTTCTTCTCTAATCTCACCTTGTGCTTTAGCAGCTTCCCAGTCGTGGTTAGCTACAGATTCCCAAGTTAAGAAAATAATTGAAGCGATAGCTAAAAGCATGAAACCAGTTGGTAATGGACGTTTCCATGGGCTTCTTTCCTTGCTTGTATCTAAGAATGGTACTAGTAAAAGTGCTCCGAAAGCAAGACCTGGCATAACGATTGCTCCAATGATGTTGTATGGTCCAGAAGCAAATTCGTA
This sequence comes from Psychrobacillus sp., assembly GCF_056205495.1. Classification (NCBI taxonomy): domain Bacteria; kingdom Bacillati; phylum Bacillota; class Bacilli; order Caryophanales; family Bacillaceae; genus Psychrobacillus; species Psychrobacillus sp. The sequence goes on from NZ_JBAEAP010000077.1 coordinate 1,116, forward strand.
TTTTAATAATTGATATAAAAATAGGAAATACCAGTCAGGTAAAGGAATATAAGCTGTGTCCGTTGGATCAGCTGGTCGCTCTAACGGCGATGGATGTGCAACTGTCAATACTAAATAACCGACTAAAAATACTGCTCCGACTAACCATTCTTTTAGCAAGAAGTCAGGCCAGAAAGCTTCTGTTTTACCTGGATACTCAGAATAGTCTTTAGGAGTTTTCTTTTTACGGCTAGAAGGATCCGTTACACGAGAATCTCCAACAAATTTCAAACCTTTTCCGCGATGCATATTGTCCCCTCCTTTTAAGAATTATCTGTTCCACTTACCCATTATAGTGGTCCAGAAATACCTTGACGACGAATCATGATAAAGTGAGCTGCAAGTAAAGCAAAAAGAGCAGCCGGCAAGAAGAATACATGAATCGCGAAGAATCTTGTTAATGTTTGTGCACCGATGATTGTTTCATCACCAGCTAATAATGTTTTGATCATGCCACCGATAACCGGTACAGATGCAGCAATTTCAATACCTACTTTTGTAGCGAACAATGCTTTCATGTCCCAAGGAAGTAGATAACCTGTGAAACCAAGACCTAACATAACGCCAAAAATCCCTACACCAACAATCCAGTTTAACTCACGAGGTTTTTTATAAGAACCTGTGAAGAATACACGAAGAGT
>NZ_JBAEAP010000078.1:0-6841 GCF_056205495.1 Psychrobacillus sp.
CTTTAGATTGTATCGAGCATGGCAGCAATCTAATTATCGAGAAGCCAATCGCATTATCTTTAGAGGAAGCAGATCAAATCATCGCTTTAGCTAAAGAGAAAAACGTTAAAGTAAGTGCTTGTCACCAAAACCGCTTTAACAAATCTGTTCAAAAAATGAGAGAAGCTGTTGAAGAAGGTCGCTTTGGTCGATTACTTCACGGTACTGCTCATATCCGTTGGAACCGTGGGGAAGATTACTATACGCAAGCTCCATGGCGCGGAACTTGGGAGCAAGATGGCGGCGCGTTGATGAACCAATGTATACATAATATTGACTTGTTACGTTGGATGATGGGCGACGAAATCGTAGAGGTTGTTGGTATGACGGACAACCTAATGCACGGCTTCATCGAGGCAGAAGACCTTGGTATGGCTCTAGTTCGCTTTAAAAATGGAAGCTACGGAATTATCGAAGGTACAACGAATATCTTCCCTAAAAACCTAGAAGAAACTCTATATGTGTTTGGTGAAGAAGGTACTGTTAAAATCGGTGGTAAATCTGTTAACATCATTGAAGAGTGGATGTTCGCTGATGACAAAGATAACTCAGAAGAAGTAAAAGCAAAATACTATGAAAATCCACCATCTGTTTATGGATTTGGACACAACCCACTATATACAGATGTAATCGATGCGATTAAAAACGACAGAGATCCTTATGTAACAGCAGTGGACGGTAGAAATGCACTTGAGCTTGTGTTAGCTATTTATAAATCAGCTGCAGAAGGTAAGAGCGTTAAACTTCCAATGGACAAATGTAGCACAATGGACTTTGCAGGAAGATTTTCAAAATAAATATATTTTAGCAGCCGGAGTTTCACTTCGGTTGCTTTTTTTAATTAAAAATAGAATAAAATACCTTTTTTTCCTGGAAACATTTATAATAGAGTTACTATTGTGTAGACAGAAAGAAGGGGAGCACTTGTCTTCGATTAATCAACAGCTTTACAATTATTTAATTGAAAATACTCCGAATATATCCCAACAATGGCTAGAAGAAAAAAGAAATTTTACTGATCCTTTTTATTCAAATAATCCTAACCCTTCAATAGATCAACTGCTGAAGGAACAGAACGCTTTGACGATAAGGACAGTGGCCACTTCCTTATTGGACGAGAATACATTTTCTGAGCTTCTAGAGACATGGGCTGAAACAGTCGCAAAAAATAGAGTAGAAAATAATATAGCAATTCATAATGTGATCGAGGCATTGAACAAGACGAGAGAGATTATTTGGAGCTATGTAGAACGTTTTGTTCAAGGTGAAGCAGGAGATATTACAAATAAAGAAGTTTTAAAGTGGGGCTCCATTTATAATCAATCCTTTGATCGGTTAATCTATGAGTTCTCTAAACGCTATTATTATCTATTTACGACTCGGCTTAATGCTCAACAAATGCTAATACGTGAATTGAGCAGTCCGATTATACCTATACTAGAAAAGGTTGGTGTCTTGCCTATCGTTGGGGACGTGGATACATATCGCGCAAAATCTCTAACGGAGGAAATTCCCCAAAAGTGTATAGAGCTAGGGATAGAAAAGCTGTTTATTGACATTTCCGGAGTTTCTATAATAGATACAATGGTTGCCAATGAGCTGTATAAGTTTATGGAGGTTTTAAGCTTACTAGGTATTCGTCCATATATTTCGGGAATTCGCCCAGAGGTTGCGCATACATCTGTTCAGTTAGGTCTGGACTTTGGTAAAATCTCTACTTTTAGCTCGTTAAAACAAGCCTTACTTCGGACAGGCGTGTATAATAATATGTAATGTTTAATAGCAGCTGGAGCTATAGCTTTAGTTGCTTTTTTGATAAGAAAAGCTTTAAAGGTGAGGTTATATGTCGAAAATTTGGTCGTATTTAGCAGTCTTTTTATGGATGGGGTTAATCTTCTTTTTCTCCAGTCAACCAGCTGATGATTCAAAGGAATTAAGTACAGGGGTAACAGAGGTAATTTTGTCTGTGGTGGAAGCTGTAGCTCCGGAGTCGGATTTATTTGTTGACAATTTACACCATTTCGTACGAAAGAATGCACATTTTCTAATTTATTTTGTATTGGGAATATTGGTTGTCCGAGCACTCCGGTTGAGTGAGATTCGAGGTATGAAAAGTATTGTATTTGCTTTAGCTATTTGCATTGTTTATGCGATTAGTGACGAGCTTCATCAGCTGCTTGTGCCTGGTAGGGGCGCGCAGGTGAAGGATGTATTGATCGATAGTACTGGCGCATTTGTTGGAATCATACTATATAGTTGGCTAAAGGGTTTGCGGAGGAGTTCAAAAGCATAGGATTTGGGGGTGGCTTTTATTTCACAGGGAAAAAATGATATTCAGAGATACATAGATTCTCCAGAAGAAATACAGCGACTATATAAAAGAACGCTGTGGATTGTCGTTTTGTCACAGGTTTTTGGAGGAGCAGGATTGGCAGCTGGAATAACAGTTGGGGCTTTGATTGCTCAGGATATGCTTGGGACAGATAGCTATGCAGGTATACCTACTGCACTGTTCACGTTAGGTTCAGCGGGAGCGGCGTTGATGGTTGGAAGAATGTCACAGCGTTATGGTAGAAGGTATGGCCTCTCAGGAGGATTTATAGTAGGTGGTATTGGTGCCATTGGTGTAGTTGCTGCAGCTATGACTGACAGTATCATCTTACTGTTTACCTCCTTGTTAATATATGGTGCAGGATCAGCGACAAATTTGCAGGCTAGATATGCCGGGACAGATTTAGCTACTGCCAAGCAACGAGGTACTGCAATTAGTATTGCGATGGTATCGACCACATTAGGGGCGTTTGCGGGTCCAAATTTAGTAGGGGTGATGGGAGAGTTTGCTGAGTCTATAGGGGTTCCATCTCTTGCCGGGCCATTTATCCTGGCGGCAGCTGCCTATTTACTGGCTGGAACAATTCTTTGGGTTTTATTGCGACCAGATCCGTTAGTGATTTCGACTGCTATTAATAAGCAGGTTGAGCAGGATACGCTAAGTGTGGAAGAGGAAGTAGAGGATAAGAGAGGTATTTTCATCGGGGCTGCCGTTATGGTCATCACTCAGGTCGTGATGGTTTCCATTATGACAATGACTCCTGTGCACATGAGGCATCATGGACATGATTTGAATGCAGTCGGACTTGTCATTGGCTTTCATGTTGCCGCGATGTATTTACCATCTCTTGTCACTGGTATATTAGTTGATCGTTTTGGTCGTGTGGCAATTGCGGTTGCTTCTGGATTTACATTGCTGGCAGCAGGCTTAGTGGCAGCATTTGCACCAGGTGACTCTTTAGGAATGCTTATTGTGGCGCTTGCTTTACTTGGGCTAGGCTGGAATTTTGGTTTAATCAGCAGTACTGCTTTGATTGTAGATTCTACCGTACCTACTACTCGGGCAAAGAGACAAGGGTCGATTGACGTATGGGTGGCGCTCGCTGGAGTTTCTGGAGGCGGCTTGTCAGGTGTGATTGCGGCTCAAACTAGCTATATGACGCTTTCGTTAGTGGCTGGGATTTTGTCGTTCGTGCTTATTGTTGGCTTGTGTAAGATTCCGGGTAGGGCCTGGAAATTTTCGTGGAAAAGTTAAAATATGAAGAGCTGTTTTGTTAGGTGGTTTTGCGCCTGACAGACAGCTTTTTTTGTTTGTGTGTGTCCCTGTGTCAGACACAATTCATGTGGGTGTACCTTTGTGATAGGTGGGTTTCGGTGGAAATTGTGTGTGTCCCTGTGTCAGACACAATTCTCTACAATGAACTAAGGCACGAATTGCGACAGTTGAGCTCTGGATTACGACAATCGGAGCTTACTTTACGACAATGATTGGCTAGTTTACTACAATCCAGCCATGGATTACGACAATCCTTCCGTAGTTTACTACAATCAATCAAAGACTCCCTCGTTCTAGCAAGAATTACAACAATGATCCCGTAGTTTACTACAATCCAGCCAAGGATTACGACAATCGGAGCTTACTTTGCGACAATCCCTCGCCAGCTCTCCTTTTCGGGAAAGATTTACGACAATCATTAGGCAATCAGTAACATATGAAAGTGACATTTGAGTTGTAAATTCTATTTGAAATTCCCCTTTATAATTTGTAGTTATTCCTATATCAAAAACGTTATCCTAATCGTTTCTTTCTTAACTTTTTCTCCTTTTTTTATTAGTCGATATATGTAAATTAAAATATTACAAATATTTAATATTCTCCTAATTGTATTTAATGATTCGCCATGTTATGGTAATAATTGACATGAATATTAGTTCTAAATTTGCTAATTAATGTCAGGATATTAAGGCGTTATATATTAAAAATATGGAGGGAAATCATGAACAACAAGATGAAGAAATCTGTCATGGCAGCAGTACTCACAACTTCTCTGCTAGTTTCAAGCAATACAGGTTATGCTAATAGTTCACTTCAATCGATGGTGGATCAGGCAAGAAAAGATATGAAGGAGGCTGCATATGCTTATGTAGTTCCTGCTCAGAACGGTCAGGTTGCAACTAGCGCAGAATTATATCCGGCATTAAATTTGGCAAAGAAGAATTATCAAAAGGCAAGAAGTGCTATACAAAAATCGAACGCTTCAAACAAGAATGCTATGTTGAGAGATTTAGATGCATTATATGAGGAGCGTGTTACTAAAGGGATCATACCTTATATTGATGCTTATAATTACGCGGACAAGTATTTAAATCCAATAATGGCTGATATTAAAAAAGCAGAGAGTGCAAAGGATTGGGAAAAGGTTGAATCACTTTATCACAAGCTTTCTGTTCAGCTAAAAAATAGAACCGTTATCCTTTACCGTTTTTCTGGTAAGGCAGCTAGAGATCTATTACTAGATCAGTATAAGGAGCCTGCAAATCAAAAACGAGATCAGTTAATGATACCTGTCACTATTTATATGAAAGTGAAGGAAGCGGATAAGCTACTTGCAGCAGGTAAAAAGGCAGAAGCCATTAAGATATTAGAATCTATTAAACCATTAGTTATTCGTTTACCTTCTCCTAGCGCTTTACCTATGGTGAAGGAGCTTATCGACAAGGTGACGGCGGTATCTAAAAAAGCAGGAATCGATATTATTATACCGACACCAATGCCTACACCTGTTCCAACACCACCTTCTATACCAAACCCACCACCATCACCAGGTGACGGCGGCGGAGGAGGCGGGGGCGGAGGTACTCCCGATACAAATTTCAAATTATCTATTATGCATACAAACGATACACATGCTCAATTAGATAATGTTGCAAAGCGCGTGACAGCTGTAAAAGATTTTCGTAAGGAAAAGCCATCAGCCCTTCTAATTGACGCTGGCGATGTATTTTCTGGTACTTTATATTTTAATGAATTTCAAGGACAAGCTGATTTGGAATTTATGAACCTGATGAAGTATGATGTCATGACCCTTGGGAATCATGAGTTTGACTTAGGCTCAAGTTCGGAAGGGCATAAAGCATTAGCGGAATTTATCAAGAAATCTAAATTCCCTATTGTAAGCTCCAATGTCGACTTTTCGGAGGACGTAGATCTTCAAGGTTTGTTTAATGTCAAAGTAACAAGCAGTGCGAAAGACGGTCAAATATACAGCGGAATTATCAAAGTAGTAAATGGTCAAAAAATTGGTTTGTTTGGCTTAACGACAGAGGAAACAAAAGATATATCTAGTCCTGAAAAAGTAGCTTTCACAGATTATATTAAAGCTGCAGAGACAATGGTAGCAGAGTTTAAAAAACAAGGCGTCAACAAGGTTATTGCTGTCTCTCACTTAGGATACGACGATAATCCTGCGTATGATAACGACTTAGAGCTAGCAGCTAGAGTAGCTGGAATTGATATTATAGTTGGGGGACATAGTCATACCAAACTAGAGGCTCCAGTAGTTATCACTAAAGACAAAAACGGTAAAGCAAAGGATCCTACAGTCATTGTACAAGCCTATCAGTATAGTGAGTTTTTAGGAACTTTGGATGTCGAGTTTGATAAGAACGGTAAAGTTGTAAAGAATGCTGGAAAGCTAATAAGTGTTAATGAGAAAACAGAAGATGCAGAAGCAAAAAAATTATTAGAAAAGTACTCCAATAAAATTAAAGAAATAAAAGAGATGGAAACGGGAGCGACTGCTGTTAAAGCGTTAGAAAATCCACGGTCTACTGCAGATAACCCAGCTAGTGTACGAAGCAATGAAACTCCACTTGGTAATTTAATAACAGATGGCATGCTAAATAAGGCAAGAGTGTATAACAAAGATGTAATTATGGCATTCCAAAATGGAGGAGGTATTCGAGCTGCTATTAATCAGGGACCGATTACAGTTGGAGAGGTAATTTCCGTACTTCCATTTGGTAACACCTTAGCGACGATGAAGATTTCAGGTGCAGAGATAAAGGCTGCATTTGAGATTAGCTTTAAGGAGTCTCCAAAGGAAAATGGTGGTTTCCTTCATGTATCAGGAGCAAAGGTTGTTTATGATTCTTCAAAACCAGTTGGTCAACGAGTAGTTTCTATTCAATATAAGGATGCTGCAGGTAAGTATGTATCGCTAGAAAATGAACAAGAATATATGATTGCGACAAACGCGTTCACTGCTAAAGGTGGAGATGGCTACGATGTGTTCAAAAAAGCGTATGAACAAGGCCGTGTAACTGATTTGGGTCTCTCTGATTGGGAAAATCTACGGGAGCATATTGCAGTTCTTAAAACTGTAGATCCTCAGGTGGAAGGAAGAATTGTGAATGTTGCTGGTCAAGGTGACAATGAAATTCCTGGCGGAAATATCCCTGCCGATGACTT
>NZ_JBAEAP010000079.1:0-2256 GCF_056205495.1 Psychrobacillus sp.
ATTACTTGATAAAACAAAATGTAGAGATAGAGGATTTAAAGCTTCAATATGAAGAAGTGGCAGATGCTAAATGGGCAACGATTCAGGAAATAAGAGAAATGGTGAAGCGTGGAGAGTTCATCGCCTATCATATATTAGATAATGTCTTTGACATAATAGCATCAAAAATTAGCTTAAGAAAAGCGACAATAGAAGATGCGCAAGAGCTATATGAAATTCAAAAGCAAGTCTTCTTACCTCTATATACAAAATATGAGGATCATCAAACAACTCCTGTATTACAAACCTTTGAACGATTTCAAGAGCGCTTGCAAAAAGGTATCTTTTATAAAATTATAGTAGATGGTGAATTAGCAGGTAGTGTGCATGTTTACAAAAAGACATCGCAAACAATGCGTTTGCATATGATCAATATATTAGAAAGCTTTCAAAGAAAAGGCTTGGCTCAAAAGGTAATGACCCGGCTGGAAATGATTTATCCTGAAGTGACTAGCTGGGAGCTCGATACCATTCTCCAAGAAGAAAAAAACTGCTATCTATATGAAAAAATGGGTTATGTACGTACAGGGGAACAGAAGAAGATTAATGATAATATGACTATAATTTCTTATGAAAAACATTCAGGACTTAGCCAATTACAACCTTTATAGGAGGAATACCAATGCCAGAAATCAATCATCAAGTATACATTAAGGAAAGTATTGCTAGAGTATTTGATACACTAACAATGGCAGAAGGATGGAACGCTTGGTTTACTGATCAAACATCTATACATCAGGAATCAGATGGAACGGGTGAAATACGTCTGAGATGGACTGGCTTAGGTAAGGACAAAAAGGATTTAGTGGATGGCGGTAAGATATTGGAGACCATTCCTAATAAATCCTTCATTTTTCAATGGACTCCAGGAGAAAGTGTTACAACAATTGAATTTAAATTAGAACCTTATCGAGATGGGACACTTGTTGTATTTAAAGAAACAGGCTATTCCAATTCAGACAAGGATATAAAAGCCTGCTTGAACTGTGCAGTTGGCTGGGGAGAGACTTTAACGCTTCTAAAGGTGTACTTGGAGGAGGGCCTAGTATACAAAGAGGAAAGTAAAGAAATTCAGCAATGCTAATAATGAATTAAATCGTGATAGAACAAGTGATGTAATTTTAGTGGATGGTTTGAGTGATTGTAGTAATTTATTGGTTGATTGTCGTAAAGTAAGGCTGGATTGTAGTAAACTATGGAGTCATTGTCGTAAATTTTTCTAGAACAAGAGAGTTGCTGAGAGATTGTAGTAATCTACGGGTTGATTGTCGTAAAGTAAAGCTGGATTGTAGTAAACTATGGGGTCATTGTCGTAAATTTTTCTAGATCGAGGGAGCTGCTGAGAGATTGTAGTAATCTACGGGTTGATTGTCGTAAAGTAAGGCTGGATTGTAGCAAATTATGGGGTTATTGTCGTAAATTTTTCTAGAACGAGGAAAATCCGTAGCAGAAACACTGGCAATTAAATAAAATGACCATAAGGTTAGCGGTTAATTTATAAATACACATAAAAAATGAGCTGGAAAATGTATATCCAAGCTCATTTTTTATATGTGTAATTTTTTTACTAAAGCACGGGTTAAATTAGGAGTTAACGATTAGGGTAATAATGTATTCTACTTTCAATTAAATATTTGTCTTCAGATTCAATTATTTCCATGTAGTTAGCTTTATGAAAAGGTTTATTAATCTAGCAACCCTTCTTTATATTATTGTTTTGAACATCCACAATTATAGTTAAATATGCTTCGCCATTATATTTTATTACCCCTGTAACTTGTTTTTTCTCTAAATCTATATTTGTATATTGGATACGATTCTTAATGGAGCAAAGTTAATGTTTTGGACATAACAACAGACAACCGAAATGTGGGTCATGTTTTCTAAATCATACTTTAGAAAGTACCACGTATAATCACCTCTAATCTACTGTTCCTAACACATCTGTATTAGGAGGTTCATAACCCATCTGGCGTGCCATAGCCATAATCTGTCCTTTGTGATGGAATTCATGAGTGATTGTATGCATGAGCAATTTACGAGGTGTCATTGATATCGGTTCTCCTCCTTCTCTCCAAGGAATCTGCCTCTTTATCGGCTTATCCATTTGTTGTGCGAATACTTCAAATACCTCATTTACATAAGAATCTACTTGTTCAAAGTGTACTTTTATTTCATTCCAACCGAGTTCCAACAGTTTTTCCTTTGAAGTGAGAG